>CBDUUY010000011.1:0-19999 GCA_965370535.1 uncultured bacterium | reverse complement strand
ATGACGCCGATGACTCGGAGATACGCGGGCGCTATTTCCACGACACACCACTGAACCGCCGGCGTGTCTGAAGGGGTGGGCGGCGGGCTACCATCGCGCCCCGGTACGACGACTAGGAGATGACCGTGGCGACCGAGCGGACGTTCGTGATGGTGAAGCCCGACGGGGTCGAACGCGGGTTGGTCGGCGAGGTCATCGGCCGCCTGGAGTGCAAGGGCCTCACCCTGCAGGAGATGTGCATGCTGACGATCGACGAGGACCTGGCCAGGCGTCACTACGCCGACCACGTCGAGAAGGCCTTCTTCGGCGAGTTGCTGGCATTCATCACCAGGGGGCCTGTGGTGGCGATGCAGTGGGCAGGGGAGGAAGCCGTGTCGGTGGCACGCACCCTGATGGGGGTCACCGACCCCAAGAAGGCCGCCCCAGGCACCATCCGGGGCGATCTGGGGCTGATTCTGACCGAGAACATCGTGCACGGGTCCGACTCGGTCGAATCCGCAGAGCGCGAACTCCAGATCTTCTTTCGGTAGCCCCGGGTAGGGTTACACTGATCCGAACACGACGGGGCGGTTTAGCCAGATGCGAAGCCTCACGTCGGTAGCTGGTCGCGACATGGCTATCGACCTCGGAACCGCAAACACACTCGTATATGTACGCGGCTTGGGCATTGTGCTCAATGAGCCGTCCGTCGTCGCGATCAACACTCGGGACGGCAGGGCGCTGGCCGTCGGGATGGACGCCAAGCGCATGATCGGCCGCACCCCGGCGCACATCCAGGCCATCCGCCCGTTGCGTGACGGTGTCATCGCCGATTTCGACATCACCGAGAGGATGCTGCGCTACTTCATCAAGAAGGTGCAGCCCCGCCGCATCGGCCGCCCAAGGATCATCGTGTGTGTGCCATCCGGCATCACCGGGGTCGAGCGGCGTGCCGTCGAGGAGGCGGCCTACCACGCAGGCGCCCGCAGGGCCTTCACCATCGAGGAGCCGATGGCGGCCGCCATCGGTGTTGGTCTTCCCATCAACGAGCCGACCGGCTCGATGATCGTGGACGTCGGCGGCGGCACCACCGAGGTGGCCGTCATCTCTATGGGCGGCGTCGTGGTCTCCCGCAGTTCCCGCATCGGCGGTGATGAGATCGATGAGGCCATCATCAACTGGGTCAAGAAGGAGTACAACCTCCTGATGGGCGACCGCACCTCCGAGCAGTTGAAGATGGCCATCGGCTCGGCCTGGCCTTTCAACGACGAGCCCAACGCCGAGATCAGGGGCCGGGATCTGGTGACCGGGCTCCCCAAGACCGTGGTCGTGAGTGCCGCCGACGTGCGGGAGGCGATCGAAGAACCGGTTCAGCAGGTGGTGGATGCCGTCAAGTACTGCCTGGACAAGACACCGCCGGAATTGGCAGCCGACATGATGGAGCGGGGCATTGTGATCACAGGTGGCGGGGCGCTGCTGCGGGGGCTGGACCTGCGGATCGCCAACGAGACCGGTACCCCGGTGATCACGGCAGACCGGCCGCTGCACTCAGTGGTGCTCGGATCCGGCATCTGCCTGGACGAGTTCGACTCGCTCCAGGAAGTGCTCACCTCGACCGGCCGGTCGGCACCGGGCCGGCGGCACGGCCCTTCCACGGGGCTCCCGGGAGCCGGTGATGTGGCGGCCATCGTGGCTGCCGTCCGGTGACAGGACGATCTCCCTTTTCCTCGGGCTGATCCTGTTGTCCATGGTCATGATCACCGTCGACCTGCGCGCATCCGGCGCCGGGATCGGTGGTGCTCTGAGGGATGGCGCCCAGTCGGTGTTCACCCCGGTGCAGCGGGTTTTCGGCGCGGTCACCAGTCCGGTCGTCGGCTTCTTCGAGGGCATCTCCGATCTCGTCGGGTTGCGGGCCGAGAACGAGAGCCTTCGCGAAGAGGTGGCCGATCTGGAGAGGCGTCTGGCCGAGACCGAGTCGTTGCAGGTACAGGTGCGGGAACTGGAAGAGATCCTCGGCATCGAACCGCCCGATGCCCTCGAATCCGTCACGGCCAGAGTGCTGGCCAGGGGAGTATCCGAGTTCGATCACATCCGTCTCATCGACAAGGGCCGCTCTGACGGGATCACCGTTGACATGCCGGTGGTGGACGAGGGCGGACTGGTGGGCAGGGTGGTGTCGGTGACCGGCAGCGAAGCCCGCATCAGACTGATCAGCGACCCGACTATGCGGGTGGCGGTGCGGGTCCAACGCACCGGGGAGACCGGGGTGCTGACCGGCCGTGGGGCGGGCCCGATGGTGCTGGAGATGTTCAACACGGATGCCGTTCTCGAGGTGGGTGACCTGTTGGTGACGGCCGATGGACGGTTCCCGGCAGGGCTCAGCGTGGCCATCGTGGCGGAGGACGCCTCCGCCGAAGTTGGATTCTCGCTGCGCACCACGGCGATCCCGACCGCCGAGTTGTCTCGAATCGACCTCGTCAGGGTGCTGGTATTCACCAGAGACGACACGACCTCGGATGACCTCGAGGACCTTCCCGTCGAGGTGCCGGTCGAGACGATCCCGACGACGACCACGACGACGACCACGGTGGCGCCATGACGAGAAGAGTCCTGATCTCGTCGGCGCTGCTGATCGGTGCGGTGGCCCTGCAAACGACGCTGTTCGCCGACCTGCGCCCCCTGGATGCAGCGCCGGCACTCGCCCTGCTCGTGCTGATTGCGGTGTGCCGGCACCTGAGGGGTGAACCGGCGCTGATCATCGGTTTCAGCTCCGGCCTGTTCCTGGATCTGCTGGCCGAGTCCCCGCTGGGCCTGTGGGCCCTGGTGATGACGACCGTTGCCTTCGTCGTGCTCCGGGTCCGGGATCGGACCGAGGACGACCCGTTGATCCTGGCCTTCGGGGTGTTCGTGCTGACCGCTGCGGCCCTGACACTATTTGCGGTTCTCGGTACGATCTTTGGTGAGAAGACACTTGCCGACGCAGGCATCGTGCGCAAGATCGTGCTCCCAGCCGCCTACAACACCGTGCTCGCAGGATTGGTGCTTCCGCTCGTCTCCAGGCTGCTTGGGACCCACCGCCGATCCGGGTGGGATCTGTGAGACAGGCATGGCGCCTCACGGTCGTTGGGATCGGGTTCCTGACACTGTTCGGCATCCTGGCGCTGCGCCTCTGGTACCTGCAGGTCTCGTCGATCGAGGACCTGCTGGACACCGCTGAAGCCCAGCAGTTGAGCACCGTCACCATCGAGGCGCCCCGCGGCGACATCTACGACCGCAACGGCAACCCGATGGCCGGCACGGTGGCAGCGCTTCGTATCGTCATCGATCGGAAACTGGTCCCCGACGACCGTGAGGAGGATCTGATCCAGAACCTGGCGGCCCTGCTCGACACCCCGGCGTCGGAGATCCGCAGCATCTTCGAGGACGGCGGGCACGGATCCCGGTTCACACTCGGTGGCGAGGTGTCCGAACGCACCGCCCTATTCGCCCTGGAGCACATCGAACGTTTCCCCGGACTGGCGATCGAGCCACAACCGGTGCGGGTCTACCCACTCCACGAGCAGGCGGCCCACCTGGTCGGCTACATCGGCGCACCGGGGGAAGCCGACCTGCGCAGGCCCGAGATCACCACCCGGGACCGGGTCGGCAAGTTCGGAATCGAGGGATCCTACGACTGGCTGTTGCGGGGCACACCCGGCCGGATCATCTACCGGGTCAATGCCACCGGCCAGATCCTCGGCATCGTCGAGGAGACCTCCCCGGTGCCCGGGGGCAGCGTGACCTCGACGATCGACCTGCACGTGCAGACGGTGCTCGAGGCGGCGCTGATCGATGGAATGAGCCTCGCCGTGCAGCGTGGTGACGATCCCATCAGGGCGTCTGGTGTGGTGCTCGATCCCAGCAACGGGGCGGTGCTGGCCATGGCATCGGTGCCGTCCTTCGACCCGACCCTCTTCGCCGATGGCACCATCACCCAGGCCGAATGGGAGTCGCTGTCGGCGAACGCTGCCCTCAACAACTTCGCCATTCAGGGCAGCTACCCGCCCGCCTCTGCTTTCAAGGTGGTGTCGTACACGCTTGCCCTGGAGCGGGGTATCTACCCCACCATCGAGCAGGAGGAGCACGAGGGCAGACGGGACCCCACCGACCCGACCTCCTTCTGGTGCGACGGCGCCCTGCAGTTTGAGAACACGCCGCTGCTGCAGGACTGGACCCACCACGGTGAGGTGGACATCCACACGTCGCTGCAGGTGTCGTGCGACAACTACTACTGGGGAATCGCCTTCGAGATCTGGAGCAGAGTCGGCGAGGAGTGGGACGAGAACCTGCTGCAGGACTGGGCCCGCGAACTCGGCTTTGGGTCCAGGACGGGCATCGACCTCCCCCACGAGCAGTCCGGTCTGGTTCCCGACCGTGATTGGTTCCAGTACCACCAGGTGGAGAGGACCGGCCTGGTCCGCGAGGAGGGAGGCTGGTCGGGCGGCGATGTCATGAACATGGCCATCGGCCAGGGTTCGCTGACGGCGACACCCCTTCAAATGGCGGCGGCCTACGGGGCCCTCGTCAACGGGGGGACTTTCTGGGCCCCGAGGGTGGTCGAGGAGGTCGTGGACATCGACGGCAATGTCATCTTCCTGAACGTGCCCAATGTCGTGCGCACCGTAGATATCTCTCCCCTCACGGTGGAGAGTCTCAAGGACGATCTCCACGGCGTGGTGGCCGGGCTCAGGGGCACGTCGCGCACCGCTTTCGCCGAGTTCTGTGGCAGTGGTGTGCGGCCCGGCGATTGCGAGTCGCTCGGTCAGGTGGGTGGCAAGACCGGCACCGCCGAGATCCGGGTCGCCTTCACCGAGGACGAGGAGGAGATCGACACTGCATGGTTCGTCGGCGTGGCGCCCCTCGACGACCCCCGCTACGTGGTGGTGGTCGTCATCGAAGAGGGCGGGTCCGGTGGTGCGGTGGCCGCCCCGACGGCGCGGGCCATTCTCCAGTTCCTGATGGGCGAGACCGTCATGCCGATCCGCTCCGGCGGCGACGAGACGGAGTGACATGGCGACCCTGAGCTTGGACCTTCGCACCCGCCGCACCATCGGCAGGCCCGACTACGTGATGATTATGTCGATCCTGGTCCTGACCGTGGTCGGGTTGCTGATGATCTTCTCGGCGTCCGCTCCCCGACTGGAGGCACAGGGGGCGTCCCGCACCGGCCTGGTCGTGCGTCAGACGATTTTCGTCTTCGGGGGCCTCGGCGTGTTCGGGATCACCGCGGTGCTCAGCGATCGGGGATGGCGCATGGCCACGCCGTACGTCTTCATCGGGTCGGTGGTGATGCTGCTGGCGGTGCTGTCGCCGCTGGGGGTGGAGCGGCAGGGAGCCCAGCGTTGGATCCCGCTGGGGATCATGGACCTGCAGCCGAGCGAGTTCGCCAAGCCCGCCGTCATCCTGGCCCTGGCGCTGATCCTGTCACCGGTCGACGAGAGCCGGATCGGATGGCCGCGAATCGGCCGCACCCTGGCGGTGCTGGCGGTTCCGTCGGTGCTGATCTTCATGCAACCCGACCTGGGAACGATGATCGTCTTCTCGTTCGTGACCGTCGTGATGTTGTTCGTCGCGGGCACCACGCTGCGCCAGTTGGTGACGCTGCTGGTGACCGGCATCGTGGTGCTGGTGGCGGCGTTCCAG
Organism: uncultured bacterium; assembly: GCA_965370535.1. GTDB lineage: Bacteria > Actinomycetota > Acidimicrobiia > Spongiisociales > UBA11373 > JAHJML01. The sequence continues at coordinate 14,338 of CBDUUY010000011.1, read as the reverse complement.
TTGAACCTGTTGAAGGAATACCAACTCGACCGGTTGACCGGCTTCCTCAACTCCGGTGAGCAGGCGCTCACCACCAACTACAACCAGAACCAGAGTCAGATCGCCATCGGCAGTGGCGGTCTGTTCGGCAAGGGCCTTTTCGAGGGGTCGCAGACCAACCTGGCCTTTGTGCCCTCCCAGGCCACAGATTTTGTGTTCACCGCGGTGGGGGAGCAGTTGGGCTTCGTCGGGGCCGTGATCGTGCTGGGCCTCTACCTGCTCATCGTGTGGAGACTTCTGCTGATCGCCCTGGCAGCCCGCGACCGGTTCGGCATGCTCGTATCCACGGGGGTCGCCGCGATGTTCGGATTCCACGTGTTCGTCAACATCGGAATGACGCTGGGCCTGCTGCCGGTGACCGGCCTCCCGTTGCCGCTGATGAGCTACGGCGGGTCGTTCTACCTCACCATCTCCCTCTCGCTGGGCGTCTGCCATGCCATCTGGACCCGGCGCAGTCCCGTGCCGGGAGAACGTCGCCTGCTCGCCTGACCCCGGGCCCGAGCGCCATCGACCCCGCTACGATGCCAGACCATGGATCGACGGGACGAGCGGGGCTGGGTAGAGGTCATCTGTGGCCCTATGTTCTCGGGCAAGAGCGAGGAACTGATCCGTCGCATGACCCGGTATCAGATCGCCCGGATCCCGGTCCAGACCTTCAAGCCGTCGCTCGACGATCGTTTTGCGACTCACGAGGTCGTCTCCCACAGTGCGCTGTCGGTCGCGGCCGAACCTGTGGCCGACAGTGACGCTTTGCTGAAGGCGGTGAAGGATCGCACTGAGGTGGTCGGCATCGATGAGGGGCAGTTCTTCGACGATGGCCTGGTGGAGGTGGTCGAACGATTGGCGGCCGCCGGCAAGAAGGTCATCGTCGCCGGCCTGGATCAGGATTTCCTCGGCAGGCCGTTCGAGCCGATCCCCAGCCTCATGCTGCGGGCCGAATACGTGACCAAGGCGCTGGCGGTCTGCCACCGCTGTGGCGGAGCAGGCATGTTCACCCAGAGGGTGATCGAATCCGACGAACTGGTGGTGCTGGGCGCTCAGGATGCCTACGAGGCCCGATGCCGCCGCTGCTACGACCCCACCGAATCGCAGCAGACCCAACTGGAGGTCTAGAGGAACAGGGGAGCGGTCTCTACCCCGTCGAGGCTGATGAGGCTCCGCCGGACAGCGATGAGTGCGTGGTACTCTCCCGCCCGGCGGGTGTCCCGAGGACCCGAGTCCGGTGTCCCGGCCCGCCATGACTGCAGAAATGGAGCACCAGGTGCGTGACAACGCGGTTGGAATGGCCCGCAGGGTGAATCTCACCCGGGCGACCCGACCCCGCGCCGGTCTTGGCGATGCACCCCCGGCTGCTCCTTCATCCCAGGATTCAAGGCGCACCCACATCCGTGCGTCGGAGGAGTACATCAATGGGTCTGTTTACGAAGAGGAAGGCTCAGGTGGTCCGCCGGGGCGTGGGCGACAAGGCCGTCGAAGAGCGGAAGTTCCACAAGGTCGGTCGTAATATCGTCGAGGTCCGCCGGGTTCGGAGTGCACCCGCTCCGGCGCCAACCAAGCCAAGGCAGAAGCAGGCCGGAACCCGTTCGCGGTCTCGGTCCTCGGTCGCTACCCGCTCCCGCACCTCCGACCGACGTCGCCGGCCCGATCGGGAAGTCATCCTTCCGCCAGAAACCGAGCGCAAGCAGATGCTGGTCCGGCGGACACCTCATCAGACCCAGATAGTGGTCCTCGAAGGTGCCTTGCTGGTGGAGCACTACGTCGCCAGTGAGGATCGCCGGTCGTTGGCTGGCAACATCTACATCGGCAGGGTCCGCAACGTGCTGCCCGGCATGGAGGCCGCTTTCATCGACTTCGGCGAGCCGAAGAACGGCGTTCTCTATGCAGGTGATGTGGCGGTGGAAGGCAATGGCAAGCGCCGTCCCCGTATCGAGAAGGCGCTGAAGGTGGGCGACGAGGTCCTGGTCCAGGTCGTCAAGGATGCGATGGGCCACAAGGGCGCCCGCCTCACCAATCAGATCAGCCTGCCGGGCCGCTATCTGGTGCTGGCCCCCAAGTCCGACATGTGGGGCATCAGCCGTCGGCTGCCCGACGAAGAGCGGGAGCGGCTGCGCAAGGTCATCGGCGGCATCCGGCCGGAGGATTTCGGGGTCATCGTGCGGACCGCTGCCGAGGGTGCTTCGAAGGACGAGCTATCGGGGGACATCGGCCGGCTCACCGCCGTGTGGGGCTCCATTCAAGAACGGCTCCCCAGGGGCGGCGCCCCCCGCCTCCTGTACGAGGAGCCGCCGCTGGTGATCAGGGTCATCCGTGAGCACTACACCCGGGATTTCCGGCGGTTGATGATCGACGACCCCGACATCTACGGGCGGGTGGTGGCCTATCTGGAGTCCACCGACCCCGGCCTGGTGTCGAGCGTCAAGATGTATGAAGACGGAGATCTCTCCGTGTTCGAGCGTTTCCACGTCGAAGACCAGTTGCGGAAGGCACTGGACCGCAAGGTCTGGCTCCCCTCGGGGGGCCACATCGTGATCGACAGGACCGAGGCGCTGACGGTCGTCGACGTCAACACCGGCAAGTTCGTCGGCCACTCCAATCTCGAAGAGACGGTGCTCCAGAACAACCTGGAGGCAGCAGAGGAGATTGCCCACCAACTGCGGCTGCGAGACGTCGGCGGCATCATCGTCATCGACTTCATCGACATGGAGATCGCCCGCAACCGCGACGCCGTGCTGCTGCGGCTCCGGGAACAACTGGCGAAAGACAAGACCCGCACCCAGGTATTCGAGGTGTCGAACCTGGGCCTGGTCGAGATGACACGCAAGAACGTGTCGGAGGGTCTCGTCGAGACCTACTCGCACGCCTGCCCGCGTTGCGCCGGCAGAGGAGTCGTGCTCTACGAGGAGGCCGCCACCGAGGGCGCAGCGATTCCCATCCTGGAGGCGGGGGAGGCGTCGTGACCCGGAGCAGCCGCTAAGATGCTCGTCGTTTCCCCCACGAGGACCGGTTGATCATGTACGCCATCATCCGCACCGGCGGCAAGCAGGCGAAGGTTCAAGAAGGCGACGTCATCGACGTCGAACTGCTGCGCGTCGAGGGCGAGGTCGAGTTCACCCCGCTCCTGGTCGTGGACGACAAGGGCAAGGTCTTCTCGGGCCGCGAGAAGATGAAGAACGCCAAAGTCGTAGCGAAGGTGATTGGTACTTCGGCCGGCGACAAGATCGATATCTTCAAGTACAAGGCCAAGACCGGATACCGCCGCCGGCAGGGCCACCGTCAGAAGTACACCACCATCGAGGTGACAAAGATCAAGGCACCCACCACTCGCAAACCGCCGGCCAAGAAGGCTGAGGCCGCCGAGGGTGATGGAGCCAAAGCCAAGGCCAAGCCCAAGGCTTCCGCCTCGAAGCCGGCGAAAAAGGAGAGCTGAACCATGTCGAAGACAAAGGGCGGCGGGTCTACCCGCAACGGTCGCGATTCGGCGGCCAAACGCCTCGGTCCCAAGGTGTTCGACGGCCAGACCGTCCTGGCGGGCGCCATTCTCGTTCGTCAACGGGGCACCAAGATCCATCCGGGTGAGAACGTCGGCAAGGGCGGCGATGACACCTTGTTCGCCACGTCCGACGGCATCGTGGCCTACGGCACTCGCCGGGGCCGCAGGCTCGTCAGCATCCTTCTGGAAGACTGATCTCCCGCCCGGGAGGGCGTCTTGTTCGTCGATGAGGCGAGGATTTATGTGCGCGCCGGTGACGGCGGTGCCGGCGTAGCGTCGTTCCGCCGCCTCCGCGGCAAGCCGCGGGGAAGGCCCGAAGGTGGGTCCGGGGGTGCCGGCGGCGATGTGATAGTGCGCGCCGACATCTCGATCGCAACACTCCTCGACTACAAGCGTCGTCCCCATCGCAAGGCCGCCCCCGGTGCACACGGAAGCGGCGATCTCCGTCACGGCAAGCGAGGCGAGGGCCTGGTGCTGGCTGTGCCCGTCGGCACAGTCGTACGCGACGATCAGGGAACGGTCCTTGCAGACCTGGCCCGTCCCGGCCAGCAGATCACGATCCTCGAGGTAGGAAGGGGCGGCAAGGGCAATGCGGCGCTGGTCGGTCCCGACCGCGTGGCCCCGTCCTTCGCAGAGCAGGGTGAGTACGGCGGCGAGGCCTCATTCTCCCTAGAGCTCAAACTGGCCGCCGATGCAGCGATCATCGGGTTGCCCAATGCCGGGAAGAGCACACTCATCTCGCGAGTCTCGGCGGCCCGCCCCAAGATCGCGGATTACCCATTCACGACTCTCGAGCCGAACCTGGGTGTGGTGACACTGGACGATCGCGAGTTCGTGGTGGCAGACATCCCAGGGCTCATCGAGGGTGCCGCCGATGGCAAGGGACTCGGCCACGCTTTCCTGCGTCACGCCGAGCGGGCCAGGGCCCTGCTCATCCTGTTGGACCCCTCGCCACTCCAGGAGGAGACCGTGGCCGATCAGCACGCCATCCTGGTGAGCGAGCTGGCCCGCCACAGTCCCGGGCTGGCATCCCGGCCCACCATCGTGGCGGTCGCCAAGGCCGATCTTCCCGAGGCTGAAGGAGATGCCGAAGCTCTCGAAGAGTCACTGGGGCGGCGGGTATACGCGATCTCGGCGGTCACCGGCATGGGCATCGAACAACTGATGCACGCCGTCGCTGATGCCGTGGAATTGGCCGAACGTGAGGCCCCCGACCGGGAGGGTTACGTGCTGCACCGGCCCGTTCCGCCCGGGTTCGTGGTCGAGCACGACGGTGAGGTGTGGGTGGTCTCCGGTGCAGCCGCCAGGCGGGCGGTGGCACTCGACGACCTGACCGTGCCCGAGGCCGCCGACTTCGCCGCCCGGCGCCTGGCGACGGCGGGGATCGACGACGCGCTGCGGGCAGCCGGGGCGGTCTCCGGGGACGAGGTGAGGATCGGGGACATCGTCTTCGAGTTCCAGGACGAGGACACCGCCGACATCGAGGACCGGGAGTGAGACGTCCTGCGGCCCCCGGCCGCCCGGTCGTGATCAAGGTGGGCTCGTCGAGCCTCACCGGCAATGGGGGCATCGATGAGGAAGCCGTGGCACGGGTGGTGACCCAATTGGCCGATCTGCGGGAGGTGGGGTTCCCCGCGGTGCTGGTCACCTCCGGAGCGGTGGCGGCCGGCCTGCCCGCTCTCGGCCTGTCACAGCGGCCCAGGGACATCCCCGGCCTCCAGGTGGCGGCTGCCGTCGGCCAGGGGCGGCTGATGGGCACCTACACACGCCTGTTCGAAGCAAGGGGACTGGTGGCAGGCCAGGTCCTGCTGACCCGCGACGTGCTGGCCAACCGTGACCAATATCTCCATGCAAGAGAGGCCCTCGAACGTATGGTCGGCGTCGGTGTCGTGCCGATCGTCAACGAGAACGACACCGTGGTGGTGGACGAGTTGCGGTTGGGTGACAACGATCGCTTGGCCGCCACCGTGGCACATCTCACCGGGGCCGGGATGCTGATCATCCTCACCGATACCGGGGGCCTCTTCTCCGGTGATCCCCGCTTCGACGGCACCGCCGAGTTGCTGAGTGCCGTTCGGCACACCGACGACATCCTCGAAGCGATTGCCGGAGGTGTGGCGGGTCCGCTCGGATCGGGTGGGGTGGCCACCAAGGTTGCAGCCGCCCGGATGGCCGCCTGGTCGGGGATCCCGACTGTGATTGCCTCGGCGAGCACAGGGAGTGCCGTCTTGGATGCAGTGGCCGGGGCAGAGATCGGGACCTGGGTGGATCCGCAACCGTCCAGTTTGTCGGCTCGCAAGCTGTGGATCGCTTTCGGCCTGGCGACCTCGGGCAGTCTGGTGGTGGACGATGGCGCCGCCGGGGCTCTGGCAGAGTCGGGTCGATCGCTGCTGCCGGTGGGAGTCGTCGAGGTGCGGGGCACGTTTGCAGCAGGCGACGCCGTGGAAGTGCTGGGCACCGACGGTTCGCTCATCGGCAAGGGCCGGGTTTCTATGGATTCCGGCGAGGCCGCGGCCGTGGTGGGCCGGCATTCCTCCGAAGCGGGCGGTGTGGTGATCCACCGCGACGATCTGGTGGTATTGGCCGGGTGAGGGAACACACCCTGTGGATTCTCCGTTGGGATCGCGGGGACTGGTAACCTTCGCCCAGCACCGCTACGTACGGGCACCCGGCGCTCCGGACTTCCGTGATCCAGGAACTCGATGTAGGGCGAGTGTCGAGTCGATGGAGAGAGCTAGGTAATGAAACTGTACGTGGGGAATCTTCCCTTTAGTGTCAACTCCGATGACCTCGAGCAGATGTTCTCGGGGTATGGAGCCGTCACCTCCGCACAGGTGATCTCGGACCGGGAGACCGGTCGGTCGCGCGGTTTTGGATTTGTGGAGATCGAATCCGACGATGCCGGCCGCAAGGCCATCGAGGAGATGGATGGGTCCGACAACGAAGGCCGTAGTCTCACTGTGAACGAGGCACGTCCGCGGGAAGACCGTTCCGGCCGTTACGACAGATAGCGTCAGAGAGAACGTGGCAGACGAACAGACATATCGCACCAGAGGCACCGTCAAGACGGTGCTGCGCGACGCCAAGTTCCTGGTCTTGACCGAACAGGGCGCCGAAGTGGTGGCGCGCGCCGCCGGCCGAATGCGCCGGGGACGCAAGATTCGAATCCTGCCGGGTGATGTCGTGGAGATCGAGGTGTCGTTGTACGACCCGACCCGTGGTCGGATCGTCTGGCGTCACCGCTAGATCCCCGATAGACCCCAGAACTGAACGCCCCCGGCATTCGTCGGGGGCGTTCTCGGCATTTGTGTGTGGGGGAGGGCTGCCTAGCAGGACCCTCCGGTGACGCCGAGCACGGCCGACAGCGATCGTCTGGTGACCGGCCCGACCTTGCCGTCCACTCCGATGCCGGCTGTGCGCTGGAATCGCTTCACCGCAGCAGTGGTCAGGTCCCCGTACACCCCATCGATCGGGCCGGGGTCGTACCCGGCACTCTTGAGGGCGGCCTGCAATCCGCGGACCTCCTCGCCCCTGTCGCCCGGCCTCAGGATCGGCCCACCCGGGTCGAGAGCGCCTGCGTGCTGGGAGGCTTCAAGCACCGTGGCGAACATGCTCCGGGACTGTGGTCCTATGACGCCGTCCACGGTGATACCTCTGGCTGATTGGAAGGCCCTCACCGCTGCGGCCGTCTTGGCTCCGAATATGCCGTCGTTGCCGCCCGCGTCGTAGCCGGCCGCCTGGAGGGCCTGCTGGAGTTGGAGGACGTCGGTGCCTCGCACCCCGATCTTGAGGAGGCGGGTACCTCCGAGGAGCTCTCTGGCATCGGATGGCCCGAAGGAACTGCAGGAGGATTCGCCGGTCTCGGCTCTTCTCAGCGAAAGGTACGGGTTGACGATGGTGCCCTCGGGGTCCACCAGTTCGAAGTGCAGATGAGGGGAGGTGTATTCGGCGTTGGTGCTGTCGCCGACCCACCCGATCACCTGGCCGGCCCGGACCCTGGTGCCGGGGAGAATGCCGGGTGCGATACCCCAGGCCTGGCCGTCGTCGGTGCCGGGGGTGTCGTTGTTGAGGTGGTAGTACTTCGTCTGCCAACCGTCGTCGTGGTTGAGGATGAGGTTGCAGCACTTGTCGGGCTTGAGGTTGTTCGGGTCGGTGCTCCAGTTGACGCTGTACATGACGCCATCGGCGACGGCGACGACCGGCACCATCTTGGCAGCCATGATGTCGGTGGCGTGGTGGACGTACTGACCCCGCGACGCATAGAACGTGTCCGAGTAGTGGTTGGTGCCCCGCACCGGGAACACCATGGGGTAGTCCACCTTCTCACCGAAGTCGTGCAGCGTTCCGCTGATCGCCGGGTGGGCGAAGGCGGCGGCGGCTGCGCTGAACAGGACCATGAAGGCAAGAGCCAGCAGTCCCGGTCGCATGTTGGGCTTGGACATCGTCCTACCTATCGGTGGATGGACTTATCCACAGTAGTCCGGGTTTTCGCGGTGTGGATATCCACAGGTCTCATTCTGGGTCATCAGGAGATTTATCGGTAGTGCCATCGTTCCCTTTCCGCCCAAACCGGAACAGATTGGCCGGCGCCCCGGTGGCTTTGGAGGCGGTGGCCCTGGTCATTGCCTCGACCAGACGGGCCGACCCCACGGTCACGATCCGGTCGCCGGTGCCCCGTGGTCGCGCAGCCGGGCACAGGCGGGTGGGCGGCGATACTCTCTGCCATTCTCAGGAGGGAGGGCTCATGAAGATACGGATTGCTCTACTTTTATTGGTGTTGGTCGCCGCAGCTTGCGGTGATGACGATGCCGCGACAACGACTGCCGCTCCGACTACGACCGAGGCGGCCACGACGACTGCCGCTCCGGTCACGACTGAGGCGGCCACGACCACGGCGGCTCCGACTACGACTGAGGCGGCGACGACCACCGCCGATCCCCTGGCATCGCTGGCAGCGGACTTGGCCGAGTACTCGGGAGACTTCACGGGACAGTGGGTCAACACCACCTTCAATACGGAGGGCCCCATCGAAGGCATGATCGAGGTGGACGCCGAGGCGATGACGCTCACGATCACCATCGACATCGGGGGATTCGTGTTTGGGGCGTTCGACCCCGACCCGGAGACGTTCACCATCTCGCTGACCGACATCACCATCACTGCCGACGGCATCACCCTCGGCGGGGTGGCCTCGGAGTCTTTTGGCGCGATGGACCTCGGGTTCACCGATGACGGCATCGACATGTACGGCGACGATGTCCCGGACGCCGGGATCGCCACGATCCGGGTCACAGGACCGGTCACCCCCGAGGGCGCCGACCTCACCTATGTGATCGAATTCGAAGGCGGCGGCTCTGCTGAGGGCACCGTGCACATGGAACGCTCCGGCTGATCGGGCCCGGGACCGGCCGAGCATCGCCGGGAGGCCGGCCGGTCCCGCCCACCTACACTCGCCTGCATGACCAGGGCAGATACGATCATGGCGGACTACGGCGAACGCGCCCGTACCGCATCTCGGGTGATCTCCGGGGCCACCGCCGCCGAGAAGTCGGGGGCACTGGAGGCGATGGCGGTGGCCGTCGTGGAGGCCAGTGCCTGCATCCTGGAACAGAACGCGCTCGACATGGCCCAGGCGGGGGAGGAGGGGGTTTCCGGGGCCCTCCTCGATCGGCAGTTGCTCACCGATCAGCGCATCGACGGCATCGCAGCCGGTCTGCGCAAGGTCGCAGGCCTCCCCGACCCCGTCGGCGAGGACACCGGCGGGTGGCGTCTCTACAACGGCATCCGCCTGCAGAGGACCCGGGTGCCGCTGGGCGTGGTGGCGGTCATCTATGAGGCCCGCCCCAATGTCACGGCAGACGCCGCAGGCCTCTGTGTGAAATCGGGCAACGCCGCCCTGCTCCGCGGCTCGTCGTACACGCTGCGTTCCAACCTGGCGATAGGGACCGCCATGCGTGAGGGCCTGCAGAGCGCCGGGTTGCCCGCCGACGCCGTCCAGGTGATCGAGGATGTCAGCCGGGAGGGGGCCAGGGCGCTGATGACCGCCACCGAATGGGTCGATCTGCTGGTGCCCCGCGGCGGCCCCGGCCTGATCGCAGCCGTCGAGGCGGAGGCCACCGTGCCGGTGGTGATCGATGGGGCAGGCAACTGCCACGTCTACGTCGACGTATCCGCCGATCTCGACGACGCCGAGGCGATCACCGTCAATGCAAAGGTGCAGCGGCCCGGTGTCTGCAACGCCGCCGAGAAACTGATCGTCCACCGCGAGATCGCTGCCGAATTCCTGCCCAGGGTGGTGCCGGCGTTGCGAGCGCACGGAGTCGAGGTGCGTGGCGATGACGATGCCAGAGCGATCGTCCCCGATCTGGGATCGGTCGCAGGGTCCGAGTGGGGGCAGGAATACCTGGACCTGGTCATGGCGGTCCGGATCGTGGACGATGTGGATGGAGCCATCGAGCACATCCGCCGATACGGGACCGGGCACACCGAGGCGATCGTCACCACCGATTATGCAGCAGCCCGGAGGTTCGTGGCCGGAGTGGATGCCGCAGCGACCATGGTCAATGCTTCTACCCGCTTCACCGACGGTGAGGAGTTCGGGTTCGGGGCGGAGATCGGCATCTCCACCCAGAAACTCCATGTGCGGGGCCCGATGGGCCTGGAATCCCTGACCACCGAGCGCTATGTGCTGTGGGGCGACGGACACATCCGCTGACGGGATTCGACTGCCCCGACACGGGCAACTGATGCCGCAGGAGGGGCGGCGTGACCGGTGCGCCCTTCGGCCCGACCGGCCCTCAAGGGCCACCTCGAACGGGTCGATGATGTGAGGGACATGATCTGAGCGGAAGGAGCGCCGTGTCTCAGCGAGTGCTCGTGGTCGAGGATTCGGCCGTCATCCAACGTTTGGTCTCGGTGTGCCTGCGGCCTGCGGGTGTCACCGTCGAGACGCGCAGTGACGGTCCCACCGGCCTCGAAGCGGCGCTGCAGGATCCTCCGGACCTCTTGATCCTCGATGTCGGCCTTCCCGGGATGGACGGATGGCAGGTGCTGGCTCATATTCGGGCGGATATCCGCACCCGGAACCTCAAGGTGCTGATCCTGACCGCCCATGCGCAGGAAGAGACCAGGGAGCGGGCCAACCGGGGCGGTGCCGATGGGTTCATCACCAAGCCGTTCCGTCCCGATGAGTTGCGACGGATCGCCGTCGGGCTCTTGAACGGTGTGCCGCACCCTGCTTCGCTCGGCTGAGCCTCCGACGGGGCGCTAGCCCCCGTCACACCCCTGCGGTATGTTGATCGTGCGGCTTTGTTCGCCCGCCATGTGCCTGATCGTCCCTCTCATCGCCCTCGTGATCTGCCCCGGCACGGTCCGCCCCGTGCCCGGCGAAGTGGTGCGCGGTTTTGCCCCGCAGGGTGCGTATGCCGGCCACTGGGGGGTGGATCTGGCGGCTGCTGAGGGCTCTCCGGTGAGAGCCGCCCGGGACGGAGTCGTCACCTTCTCCGGTCCGGTCGCAGGGCGGCTGAGCGTCACCATCCACCACGGCGGCGGGGTTCGCACTTCGTACTCCTATCTGTCTGGGGTAGCCGTGGGCGCCGGGACTCCGGTTCGGGCCGGGTCGGTGATCGGATACAGCGGGATCGATCACGGCATCCCGGCCGTACACGTCTCATTGAGGGTGGGGGATCGTTACGTCGACCCGATGCCATGGCTCTCCTGCGAAGCATGGGTGCCTGGCGATGGGGTGCGACTGGCCCCGATGGCAGTCGCACCGGGCCTATGCTCTTGGCCGTGCGACGCGGGATCCTCGGAGGCACTTTCGATCCACCTCACATGGCGCACCTCCTCGCCGGGGAGGCCGCCTATAGGGAGATGGACCTCGATGTCGTCACGTTCATCCCGGCAGGCGCCCCGTGGCAGAAGGAGAGGACCGGCGTGTCGGCCCCGGAGCACCGTTGGGCGATGACCTGCCTGGCGGTCGACGGTGTCGGATATTTCGAACCGGATGACCGTGAGGTGGGGCGTCCCGGGTGGACCTACACCGCAGACACTCTCGACACGTTCCCAGCCGACGAAGACCTGATCCTGATCCTGGGGGCGGATGCCGCCGCCGGACTCGGGTCGTGGCACCGGGCCGCAGACGTGCTCGGGCGGGTGGCACTGGCGATCATGCCTCGCCCCGGCACGGACTGGGAGGCCGTTGAGGCAGCGGCCGGGCCGCATCATCGGCTGAGGACCCCGGAGTTGCCGATCAGCGGGACGATGATCCGGCACCGCCGCCGCGGGGGCGACACGATTCGGTTCCTCGTCCCCGATCCGGTGCATGCCTACATCGAAGCCCACGGGTTGTATGGCTCCTGAGGAGCCGCGGCGCGGCCGGCGGGAGATCAACCTGGCAGACCCCGGCGGTGTGCCCCCTCCACGCCGATCGCGGCGATGGGCCCTTGTCGTGCCGGCCGTCATGCTGGTGGCCGGGGCGGCTGCCGGCGGTTTCTTGCTCAGGCAGCCGATCGCCGGGGGGTTCCGGGCAGCCGGCGATTGGACCGGTGGCGCAGCCGGATCTGTCTGGGATCTGTGGTCGGAATGGGGCACATCACTCCAGGATCGGGCCGCCGCCATCCCCGAGCCTCCACCTCCCACAACCGTGCCGCCGGCCGAACCCGTCGCTTCCCGGTCGGTGCTGGTGACCGTCGGCGATGGGGTTGGTGCTGCGGCCTTCGCCCTGCTGGTGCAGCCACCCGTCGGTGACCGGGAACTGGTGATGATCCCGCAGACGCTGCTGGTTCAGGTGCCGGGGTTCGGAGAGTTCTCGATGGCAGAGGCGCTGGCTTTCGGAGGCCCCGATCTGGCGCGCCTGGCCCTGGCCAATGAGATGGGCATCCGGATCGACGACCTCGTAGCGGTGCCCGGTGGGGGTCTGGCCGTATTGGCAGAGGATCTGGTGGTGGACGTGCCCGTCGAGTTGTTCGTCGAGGAACCGGACGGCTCGCGGCGGCTGATAGCGTCCGGCACACAGCGCCTGTCCATCGATCTGGTCGAGCTGCTGCTGGTCGAGCAGGGCACCGGGGACCAGTTCGACTGGCTGCGGCGTCAAGAGGCGGTGTGGGAGGGCATCGGGGCGTTTGTGGTGGAGGATTCGGGGGCGGCCGTCCGGTTGATGGCCACCGGTGCAGACCCCACCGGATCGGCAGGGTTGCGGACGGCGATTGCAGCGGACCCCCTCATAGGGACGCCGCCCCTGGACCGGGTGGCGATGGGCGGCTCCCGGGATGCCCTGGTGCTGGCCACCGACAGGATCGACGGCTACCTGGAGGAACGTCTGGGGCACCTGCACCTACGAGAGGGCCGCAGGCCCCGGGTCGAGATCCTCAACGGGAACGGGACGGCAGGGTCGAGCCTCCCGGTGGCCGAAGCGCTCATCGGCGAAGGTTTCTACGTCTTCCGGTCCGGTAACGCAGACCGATTCGACTATGCCGCGAGCCAGGTGATCGCCCAGGGGGAGGACGCCGTCGAAGCGGCCAGAGAGGTGGGCGCCATCCTGGGGGTGGCCGATCTACTGCTCGAGGCGCAGGCTCCATCTGGAGTCGTCGATGTCAGTATCATCGTGGGAACCGATCTAGCCCGCAGGGAGGGTTGACCCCCATTTCGTTGCACTCAGACACCACCATCGCCGCATCGGCGGCCGCCGCAGCGATCGACGACAAGAAGGGTCTGGGTGTCGTCCTGCTGGATGTCTCGGGTCTCCTCGTCATCACCGACGTATTCGTCATCGCGAGCGGCGCCTCGCGCCGCCACGTCAAAGCGTTGGCCGAAGACGTCGAGGAGGGGTTGAAGGAGGTCGATCGCCGCCCCCTCCGGCGCGAAGGCCTGGCGGACGGGACCTGGGTCCTGCTCGACTACGGCGACATCGTGGTGCATGTCTTCGATGAGGAGACCCGTTCCTTCTACGACCTGGAACGGCTGTGGGGCGACGCTCCACGACTCGCCTTCCAACCGACGCCGTCGCAGGCCTGAGACGGCCCGGGGCCTCAGCAGCCGAATGCGCCGGCCCCAAAGATGGTCGCATCGTCCACCGGACTGGTCAGCAACTGGATCGATGACGCCAGCGGCTGGAGCTCACCGAGGCCGGGCACATACAGGTAGTCCGTCTCGGTGTACTGCCACAGTGCCGGGTCGTTCATGTCGTTGATCGATGAGGTCGTCTTGATGCCATCGGCGGTGCAGGTGAGCCCATCCAGGTGGGTGACGCCGCCGCCGAGGGGGAAGGCGGTCTCGAGTCCGGTGTTGCCATCGATGAGGTGGATGATGTCGCAGCCTATGAACGAGAAGAAACCGAGGATCTCGACGGATGCCCCGGCGTCGGTCTGGGCGATGATGACTTCCTCGCCGACCCCCAGATTCACCACATCGATCGCCCTGGCGACCATGCCGGTGAGGGGGATCTCGGTGGACCATCCGTAGTCCAGCGACACATTGATCCACCACGAACCGGCTTCGTGATAGACGACCACCTCGTCGTCGTGCCCGTTGCCGTCGACGTCTCCCCACGCAACGGTCTGGCTGGTGCCCGCCGCCCCCACGCTGGTTGAAGGCAGCGCCGAACACGGCCCGGACGGCAGCGTGGCGGAGGTAGTAGTGGTAGTGGTTGTCGTGGCGGGGCTACTGGTGGTGGCAGGCGATGTGGTGGTGGTACTGGTGGTGGCCGGGAGCGTCGTGGTGGTGGCCGGCGGCGGAGTCGTCGTCGAGGAGGCGATGGCACCCGCCGTGGGGGGCGTGGTCGTGCCGGCCTGGGGTTCGTCGTTTCCGCCG
>CBDUUY010000010.1:0-20190 GCA_965370535.1 uncultured bacterium | reverse complement strand
GGGGTCCTGCCGCTCACCTGGTTCATTGCGAGTTGGCCCTCCTCTCCTGGTTTCTGTGGCACTCGGGTGAACCCGCAGGGTCGCGTCGAAGTGACGTTCGGCTCTGACGAACGGGCGGCGGCGGGGCCACAATGTCGATGGTCGGCGTCCTGGGAGGAGCTCTTGGGCATACGGAGGACCACGGGAGTGCGTACCCGTCTGGTTGGGGTCGCTGTGCCGGCCTTCCTTGCACTGGTGAGTGTCGGCTGCGGCGATGGCGCCGGTGAGGCCACCACTACCGAAGCGCCCACGACAACGGCAACCACTGCGACCACGACAACCACGACGACGACTACGACCACCACCGTGCCGACGACGGGCACGATCACCGGCCGCGTCTACCTGATGGATAGGGACGAGCCGATCGATGCCACCGTGCATCTTCTGCGAGAAGAAGACAAGGAAACCGTCGACACGACCCAGACAGACGCCGGCGGCCATTTCTCGTTCTCGATCGTCGAAGAGGACACCTATACCGTGCGGGTATCCCTCGGCAGTTATGCCGAGATGTGCGACAACCTCAGGAGAGAGCCCGGCGAATCCAGCGATCTCTGGCCCATCGTGGTCAGGAAACTGGATGAAGGGGGGGCCACCGACATCCTGGCCGGATCAGTGCCGACCTCTGTCACGATCGGCGATGAGATCACGTTGGATCTGGAGTTGTACTGCGACTGAGGCGCAAGGGTGCCACCGTCCCGGCGGCAACACTGCCGAGACCTCAATAGATCCCGGCGATCCCCGGCATCTGGAACGGAACTTCGTCCGGAAACGGTGTGCCGAGCAGCGCGTCGCCCTGAGTGGGGTGCCCCGATCGGCCGGTTGTCCTGCCTCGACTGCCCCGGCCCATCCTGCCGACGGGCACCCTTGCAGCGGTCTACCCGCTCTCGCTTCGTTCGGCCGGGAACTCGATGAGCCACTCGTCGTACCAGTCGCGCCACTGCTGGATGTCGGCCTCGGTGGCCGACCCGTAGTCCTTGCCGGACAGGGTGGTGAGGAACCGCTGAGCGGCCCGCTTCGCCCCGTGGTCGGTCCACCCCTCGTCCTGCAGCAGTTCCAGCAGGTCGAGCGTTGCCCCGACGAAGGTGGTCATCTCGGGAACGTCGATCTCGTCGTAGTCCAGGCTGCGGAAGGCGTCGAGGGCCGCAGCCTTGGTGGGCAGGTCGTAGGTGCTGTCCCAGATGTCGCGTTCTACGACATCGGCGAGTAACGGCACCGCACCCGATCCCCACAGGCCCACGATCGACTTCATCAAGCCCTGTTCGAATGACCACTCGTGGGGGGCGTCGTTCTTCTCCTTGATGCAGCCGAAGGTGACTCCCGGTGCCGGGACCTCACCCCGCAGGGCCTCGGTCAGCGCGGTCCCTTCGGGAAGCGTCAACGTCGCCGACCCGGTGGTACGGGCGGCCTCGTAGCAGGTGCCGACGTTCTGATAGGAGCGGCCTATGGCGGTGCTGGTGACGTTCACCTCCAGAACGGCCCCGGCACCGGATGTGACGTCGATGCCGATGATCCTGAGCATCTCGCGGGTCTTGGATGCGAACTTGCCGCCGAGTGCCTCCGGGTCCACCTCGACCACCACGTCCACTTCGTAGACACCGTCACCGTCGTAGCCCTCGATGGACATGGGGGGCAGTGTCGTGGTGGTGGTCGTGGTCGTGGTGGTGGGCGGCGGGGGAGGTTCGCACGACAGGAAGAAGAAGGCCTCGTCCTCGAGAATGGTGACGCGTAGCAGTCGCAGGGTGCGCTCGGAGCCGGCCCCGGTTCCCTCGGTGATCACCACCGCCACTCTGTAGATTCGCCCATCCACCCGGAGATCGCCTGCAGCAGGACTCCAACCGGGGTCGGGGTCGATCGTGCCGGCCTCAGGCGAGTACTCCATGAACCCTGCAGCACGGCTCTCCAGGAGGCAGTGCTCGTATTCAGCGGGCATCCCGGGGTAGGTGTGCTCGGTGAGGAAGAGGGCGGCGGCGTCGGGGCCCTCCACCCAGGCGGCGTTCATCTCGTCCCAGATGGCCAGCACCGCTGCGACATCCTGGTCCTCCTGCGGGAGGGTCGTGGTCGTGGATGTCGATATCGTCGTTGTGGCCACCGGCGGTTTGGTTGTGGTGGGTGAGGCGCTCTCGGTGCCACCGCAGGCGGCGGCTACCAGGCACAGTGTCACTCCGACGATGGCGATCGGCCGAACTCGCACGAATGACTCCCTTTGCCGGTAGGCCTTCATCCTGGCGGCATTGCCGGTGTCTGGGAAGGGTCGAACGGCCCTGACCCGAGTCGGCGGTCTCCGGGACGGACGGTCCTCTCTGCGGCCCCGGCGGGGGCCACGGTCCTTACAGAATCCTCACAACCATCGTGATCTGATCGAACACCCGGAACCGACAATGAGGGTCATGGGAGAGATCGAGACACCGCCGCCCCCGGAGCCATCGGCGGTCACAATCAGGGATCGGGCGGTCCGTCTGCTGCGGGGCCCGCAGGATCATCCATGGTGGTCCCGGGGCGGGTTGATCCTGATCACGCTGCTGGCGACCGGGTTGTACACCTGGGCTCTCGACGCCAGCGGTTACGGCAACGAGTACTACGCAGCGGCCGCCTACAGCGGATCGTTGGACTGGAACGCCTGGCTGTTCGGCTCCGTAGACACCGCATCGTTCATCTCGGTGGACAAGCCACCGTTCTCCCTGTGGGTGACCGGATTGTCGGTGCGGGCGTTCGGGCTCAGTTCGTGGAGTGTGCTGCTGCCTCACGCCCTGGCCGGTGTGGGCACGGTGCTGGTCCTGCATCGCACGGTGCGCCGGTGGCACGGCCATGCCGCCGCCCTGGCCGCTGCCGCCGCGATGGCGGTCACCCCTATCGCAGTGGTGATGGCCCGCTACAACAACCCCGACGCCATCCTCACACTGCTGCTGACCGGATCCATGGCTCTGGCCTATTCGGCGGCACGATCGGGGAGCGGATGGCGGCTCGCCGGTTCCGGTGCACTGGTCGGACTGGCCTTTCTCACCAAGACCACCCAGGCGCTGCTGGTCATTCCCGCCGTTGCCGTCGTCTACCTGGTGTCGGCGCCCATCTCGGTGGGCAGGCGTCTGCTGCACGGTCTGGGTGCTGCCGGCGCGGTGATCGTTGCGGCGGGGTGGTGGGTGCTGCTGGCCGAGACCTCATCGTCTGCACCGTTCTTCGGTCAGACGGAGACGGGGTCGTTCCTCGGCTACGTGTTCGGGTACAACGGTCTGGGCAGGGTCACCGGTGACGGGGTGGGGCCCGGCGATCCCTTCGGTGGCAGTGGCGGATGGTCACGGCTCTTCAACGAGGAGATCGGCGGGCAGGTCTCGTGGCTGATCCCGATCGCCGTCGTGGCGCTGGCCGCGGGACTGTGGTCTCGCCGCGGCCGGCCGCGCACCGATGGCGCACGGGCCGGGTGGCTGATGTGGGGCACCTTCTTCGCCGTGCAGTTCGCCGTGTTCGGCCTGATGGAGGGTGTGTTCCACCCGTACTACTCGCTGACCATCGCTCCGGCGATCGCCGCCCTTGCCGGGACCGGCATGGTGGTGCTGTGGCGCCTGTACCGGGAGTCGGCGGCCACCGCCTGGCTCCTGCCTGCGGCGGTGGCGGGCACCGGGGTGTGGGCGGCCGTGCTGTTGGCCAGGACCTCCGATTTCGCCCCAGGACTCGGGGCCGTCATCCTCGTTCTCTGTCTGGCCGCTGCAACCGTCCTGCTGGCGGTGAGGTATGGGGGCCTGTCCGAACCGCGGCTTGCGCTTGGGGCGGCCCTGGTCTCGGGTGCCCTTCTGCTGGCAGGGCCGATGTCCTATGCCTTGGCATCGATCGGCACCGACTACTCGGGTGGTGACCCCAAGGCGGGGCCCGGGGAGACCGGCCGGCCCGTCGCCGCCGTTCCCGCAGGAGCAGGCGGAGTTCCCGGACTGCCTGCCGGGGCACCCGACGGGCCTCCGGACGGTGGGCCGCCGGGTGCAGACGATCGTCCCGATCGCCCGCTGCCCCAGGACGATGGGCCACCGCCCAATCAGGACGATCGCCCCTACCGGCCTCAGCCCCCCGGTGACGGCAGCGACGGCCCCGCCCGACCCGATGGGGGAGACGCTCCCGTTGTCCAGGAGGGTCTCATCGACTACCTCCTCGCCGGTCATGGGGGTGAGACGTGGATCGTCGCCACGGTCTCGGCCCGCACCGCCGCCCCGATCATCCTGGAGACCGGCGAGGCGGTGATGGCAATGGGCGGCTTCGGAGGCGGCGACCCCACCCCGACTGCCGGCGAGTTGGCCGCCTACCTGGAATCGGGTGAGTTGAGGTTCGTGCTGCTGACCCCCGGCAACCGCAACACCGAATCATGGATCCGTGTAGTGAGGGATCACTGCGAGGTGGTCGATGCCGACGAGTACGGCGGTGCGGGAGCGGCGCTGCTGCACGACTGCTCGGGCTGACGACGCCGTCCTAGTCTCCCCGGCATGAACCCCTGTTCCCATCCATTGCTCTGCGTCGAGACGGCCGGCCCGGTGGCGCAGCGGTGACACCCTCCATGCCCGAATCGATAGAGACCGACGACCTGGTGTTGCGGCGTTACCGGCGGGACGATGGGGCCGCCGTCGCCGGGGCGGTTTGCGAGTCGGGCCACCAACTCTGGCACTACGAGACCTGGGCTCATGACGCCTTCAGCGAGGAGGAGGGCCGCGACCACGGAGCCTGGTGGGATCGAGCCTGGGAGGAGAGCAACGCCCGGTACTTCGGCATCTGGAGGGACGCTCGGTACCTGGGCAGCGTTGGATTGAGCGAGATCAGCCTGGAGCACCGCACCGCGGCTCTTGGCTTCTGGGTGCGTTCAGCCGAGGAAGGACGGGGTGTGGCTACGGCAGCGGCCGCCACAGTGGTCGAAGCAGGCTTTCAGCACCTCGGATTACAGAGGATCGAGGTGATGGCTGCCGTGGACAACAGCGCCAGCCTCCGGGTTGCCGAGAAGATCGGAGCCCGGCACGAGGGCACACTTCGAAAACGTCAGGTACTGGAGGCATACCTACCGACTGCTCGCTTCTTGCGATCGTCCGGTAGGCATACCCGCCATCTCCCGTATCGAACACCTCTCCCGGCCCATCCGTCCGGCGGCGGCTACCCGCCGCTCACTCAGATCAGACTGGCTTCGACCCGGTTGAGGATCTCGTCGATCTCCCCGGCCTGGATCACAAACGGGAGTCGGAAGCGGATGGCCACCGGGCCCGAGGGCAGCGCCAGCAGCTCATTGTCGAACATACGTCCCAGGGTGGCTCCCCGCACGTCGCCCGATGGCATCGTGACTGCTACCAGCGAACCTATGCCGCGCACGTTGGTGAACGCTCCGGTGTCCCTGCTCAGCGTACGGAGGCCGGCCACCAGACGATCGCCCATGACGGCGATGTGGGCGCCGAGGTCGTGCTCCTCGATGATCTCGATGAAGCGCCGGGCCCTCACCATGTCGACCAGATTGCCGCCCCAGGTGCTGTTGATGCGACTCGACATGGTGAACACGTTGTCCGCCACCTCATCGACCCGTTCCGATGCGTAGATGCCGCACACCTGGGTCTTCTTGCCGAACGCCACCACATCGGGCGCCACGTCGTACTGCTGCCACATCCACGGGGTCCCGGTGCTGAAGAACCCGGTTTGCACCTCGTCGAAGATCAGCAGCGCCTCGCGCTCGTCGGCAATTGCCCGGAGCATGGCCAGGAACTCGGCGCGGAAGTAGTTGTCGCCGCCCTCACCCTGCATCGGCTCGATGAGGATTGCTGCGATTTTGTCACCGTGGCGCTCGAAGGCTGCCTCGATCTCGGCCGCCGCACGCGCCTCTTCGGCAGCGATGTTGTTGGCGATGCCGCCGTCCAGGTCGAACTCGATGGCCGGATTGTGGATTCGAGGCCAATCGAACTTGGGGAACAGGCCGATCTTGTCGGGGAGTGTGTTGGTGAGGCTGAGGGTGTACCCACTGCGGCCGTGGAACGCCTGGTGGAAGTGCAGGATCACCAGGTCGTTGACGTCGTCGTCGAATGAGGTGCGGCCCAGCTTGCGGGCCTTCCAGTCGAAAGCCACCTTGAGGGCGTTCTCGACTGCCAGTGCCCCGCCGGACACCCAGAAGTTGTGGGGGAAGCCGTCGGGAGTGACCTTCGACCCGAAGGTATCTACGAAGTGTGCCATCTCCGTCGTGTAGATGTCACTGTTGGCGACCTTGGTGGTGGCGGCCCTCAGCAGTTCCTGCTGGAAGCCGGGATCCTGCAGCATCGGGTGGCGAAACCCCATCGGCCACGAAGCAAAGAAAGAGAATGCATCCAGGTAGCGCTTCCCCGTGATTGCATCGTGCATCCAGGCGCCCTCGGAGTTCTCGAGGTCCAGGACCAGCGGGTAGCCGTCTACCAACTGGTACTTGCGGAGGGTGTCGTGGACGGCATTGGGGCCGATCATGCAGGGCTCCTTCCCACATCGCCGGCGGCGCAGCACGCACCATCCGGCCCGTTTCGATTTCGGAGCGGGCGCAGGGGTGAGGTGCGGTATCCGCTGCCGGGAACCCTACCGAATGCCGGGAGCACCTGAGCCGTCCCGAGCGCGGCTGCGGCCCCTCGGGGGAGGGGCCGCAGCTTGTTCGTTCTCCGGGGTCAGTCGCGTCGGGGTTCGATGAATCCGAGGCTCTCCAGATGCAGGATCACCTGGTGTGCTGCCTCGGCCGGCGACAACCGGGTCGTGTCGAGGGCTATCTCGGCGTCCATCGGGATCTCGTACGGATCGGAGATGCCGGTGAACTCCTTGATGATCCCTGCCCTGGCCTTGGCATACAGGCCCTTGCGGTCCCGCTGCTCGCATACCTCCAGCGGTGTATCCACATGGACGAGGATGAACCCACCATGGGGTTGGATCATCCCGCGGACCGTCTTGCGAACACCGTCGTATGGGGCGATAGGAGCACAGATGGCGATACCGCCGTTCTTGGTGATCTCCGAGGCCACATAGCCGATGCGCTGGATGTTGAGGTCGCGGTGCTCCTTGGAGAAGCCCAGTTCCGACGAGAGGTTCTTGCGGACCAGGTCGCCGTCGAGCAGAGTCACCGGGCGCCCGCCCATCTCCAGCAGCCGCACCTGCAGCACGTTGGCGATCGTGGACTTGCCGGAGCCCGAGAGGCCCGTGAAGAACACGGTGAGGCCCTGGTTGCTGCGGGGCGGGTGGGTGCGCCGCAGTTCCTCGGCGACCTTCGGGAAGGTGAACCACTCGGGGATCTCCCGCCCATCGGCGAGCCGGTCCCGCAGGTCGGTGCCCGAGATCGACAGGGTCTTGGCCCCCTCGGACACCTCATCGATCGGCATGTAGGTGTCCTCGTCGGGGAGGTAGGTCATCATCTTGAACGGCACCATCTGCACGCCGATCTCCTCCTCGTGGGCGGAGAGCATCTCCTGGGCGTCGTACGGCCCGTAGAAGGGGTTGCCTTCGGAGTCAGACCCCGGGCCGGCATGGTCACGCCCGACGATCAGGTGCGTGCACCCGTGGTTCTTCCGGATGATGGCGTGCCACACGGCCTCGCGAGGGCCGCCCATACGCATCGCCAGCGGCAGCAGAGCCAGTTCGGCTGTGTTGCGGGGGTAACGCCCCATGATGGCCTGGTAGGCCCGCACCCGGGTGTAGTGGTCCACGTCACCCGGTTTGGTCATCCCGACCACCGGGTGGATGAGCAGGTCGGCCTCCTCGTCCTTGGCGGCCCGCACTGTGAGCTCCAGGTGGGCCCTGTGCATGGGGTTCCTGGTCTGGAATGCAACGATCTTGCGCCATCCCCGTTTGACGAAGCGGGCCCTGACCTCGGCTGGGGTCATCCTCAGCGTGCGGAAGTCGTAGTGGAACGGGAGTTGCACGGCCTCGATGCGGCCGCCGATATAGAACGGCCTGGTCTGGTTGAGCAGGAAATCGACGCCGGGATGTTCGGGGTTCTTGGTCCCGAACACCATCTCGGCCTCGGCCTCATGGTCGGGCTGCCATACGTCCTCGACGTGGAGGACTGCGAGCACCACACCCTCTGCATCCCGCAACGCCACGGTGGAGCCCTCTTCGATGGAGGAGGCGAACTCTTCATCGACGTCCAGCATGATCGGCATCGGCCACAGGGTTCCGTCGGCCAGGCGCATGTCCTTGCATACGCCCTCGTAGTCGGCTTTTCCGAGGAAGCCGGTCAGTGGGGAGAACCCGCCGTTTATCAGGAGTTCGAGGTCGCAGAGGTGGCGTGCAGTGAGATCGAGCGACGGCCAGTCACGCGAGTCCTTGGCGATCTCCTCGGAGCGGGTCTCATCGGCGATGAGGTCGACGAGGGTCCCTCCGTGGGGGGGATTGAGGGTATTGGGCACGGTGAATCCTTCTTGTGGGAACTGTGGTGAGGTCGGCCCGCGACAAGACGCAGAGCGGTCGCGGAGTAGTCGAGAGTCTATCGAATCGGGCTCGGTGATCGGAATCGGGAATCGGCATGCCCGGCCGGCCTCTCCCCGGAGGCCGATCTGGACGTCGGCCCGGTCTCCTTGCTCACCGTCTCGGCCGCCGGCAGGGCGGTGCTGATTGCTCCGGCCGTGCCTTCAGTAGTTGCCGACACCCGGCGAGACGGCGGTCGTCCGGTGTCGGCAGCCGGAGGGATCGGGCCGGGTCGATGCACCCGTACAATCCCCAGAACGCATGAAGATCTACACCCGTACCGGAGACGACGGCTCCACCGGCATGCTGTTCGGCGGCCGGATCGCCAAAGACGACACGGGCCCTGAGGCCTACGGCACCGTCGATGAGGCCGTCTCGGCTCTCGGGGTGGCCAGAGCCCTCGCCGACGGCGAGTTTGCGGCCACCGTGTTGCGGGTACAGCGGGACCTGTTCGTCGTCGGGGCCGAGTTGGCCACCGGCACGGGGAACCGTGAGAAGCTGATCGACGGGATCAGCAGGGTCACCGCATCCATGGTGGAGTCGTTGGAATCGGCCATCGACGAGGTGGTGGCCGAGGTGGGCATGCCCACCGAGTTCATCGTTCCCGGCGGGAACCCGTTGGCCGCATCTCTCGATCATGCTCGATCGGTCGTGCGCAGGGCCGAACGGCGCGCCGTCACCCACTGCAGGGCGGCCGGCATCGACGACAGCCATGCGGTGGCGTATCTGAACCGCCTCGCCGACTACGTGTACATGCTGGCCAGGGCTGCCGAGGGCACCTGGATTCCCAGCCGAGAGGAGTAACTCGATGATCGAAATCCACGCCGGAGGCGCCGCACCGGAGGGGTCGGCAGATGCCCTCATCGTTGGAGTCGGGAGCGACCGCTCCTACGACTCCGCCGGGACCTGGGTGGCAGAGAGCCTCAGGGATTGGCTGGATGCCTACCTCGACGATGCCGATTTCACAGGCAAGCCCGGTCAGGTGGCCGTGGTGCCGGGCGGCGATCTGCCCTACCGATCGATCGTGTTCGCCGGCCTCGGTGACGACCCTGATGCCGAGACCGTCCGGCAGGCGGCAGGCGGAGCGGGGAGGGCCGTCATGCGAGCCGTGACCGTGGCGACCTCGCTGCACCTGGTGCCCGGGTCGGACTCTGCTGCCGTTGAGGGGTTCCTGCTCGGCCAGTACCGCTTCGATCGCCACCTGAGTGAGCCGAAGCCATCGCTGACCGAGTCGCTGACACTGATCGGCGCCGATGACGCGGCAATGGATTCTGCAGCCCGGGGTCGGATCATCGCTTCGGCCGTGGAGTTGGCGAGAGACCTGGTCAACGAGTCGCCGAACTTCAAACCTCCCACCGAGATGGCCGGGATCGCCGAGGAGATGGGTGGCCGTGTCGGACTGCAGATCAGAGTGTGGGATGAGGGAGAGATCGAATCGGGGGGCCTGGGCGGCCTGCACGGCGTGTCGCTGGGCGCCACCAACCCGCCGCGGCTGGTGGAGATCCGGCACGAACCGGAGGGTGCCGAGGCATTCCTGGCGATCGTCGGCAAGGGCATCGTCTTCGATTCAGGTGGCCTGTCGATCAAGCCGGCCGCCGGCATGGAGACCATGAAGACCGACATGGCCGGTGCGGCTGCGGTCTACGGGGCCATGCAGGCCATTGCCGAGATGGGTCTGCCCATCAAGGTGCTGGCTATCACACCTATCACCGAGAACATGCCGGGCGGCGCCGCCCAGCGTCCCGGTGATGTGATCGAAGCTCGCAACGGCAAGACCATCGAGGTGCTGAACACCGACGCCGAGGGCCGCCTCGTGCTGGCCGACGGACTCTCGCTGGCTGCCGAAGAGGCCCCGGACCTGATCGTGGATCTGGCGACGCTGACCGGTGCATGCATGGTGGCGTTGGGTGACAAGATCGCCGGGTTGTTTGGCACCGTTGAGGCCGCGGAGCAGGTGGGCGCGGCCGCTGAGGCCGCCGGAGAGCGGGTGTGGCCGATGCCTCTGCCGTCGGACTACCGCAAGAAGATCGACTCGGACGTGGCCGATATGAAGAACACCGGGCCCAAGTACGGAGGGGCGATCAATGCGGCCCTGTTGTTGAAGGAGTTCGTCGGCGACGTGCCGTGGGTGCATCTGGACATCGCCGGTCCGGCCAGGGCATCGGAGACCGAGCACTACGTGCTCAAGGGCGGCACCGGTTTCGGGGTCAGGACCCTGGTTGCCCTGGCCGATGCGATGTCGGGGGACTGACGGGCCACTGTCGCTAGACGCGGCCGCTAGTAGTCTGCCGACACATGGCGGGTCGCAGGATCATCCTTTCGGTAGCGCTCGATTTCGGCGCATTGCTGATCGCGCTCGGGATCGCCTCCCTATTCGTCTTCAGGACGGTCTTCCCGTGGACGTACCGCGAGGACGCATGGGCGCTGATCGGGTCGCTGCTGCTCGGTGCGGTGGTGGGCATCTACATCTCGTACCGATCGGCGGGCAAGGAGGTGCCCCGCCCCTCCTACGGCAGGGCCTTCTCCATCGTCGGTATCGGTCTGACTGTGTCGTCGTTGTCTCTGGTGTTCGGGCGGGCGTATTTCTCGCGCTCCTACCTGGCATGGACCATCGTCGGATGGTTCGGGTTGGCGTTGCTCCACCGGGCGATCCGGCGGCGCCGGCCGTGGACTGATCCACTCGTGGTGGTGACCGCCGAGAAGGAACTCGTTGACCACCTCATGGAGGCGCCCCATGCCCAACTGGTGGATGTGTTCGACCCTGCCGGTCCCGCCCCCGACCAACCGCTGTCGAAGGGTGTGACGCTGGCGGTGGATCTGCGAGCCGTGCTGTCCGACGACATGGCGCGTTTTGTGTCGTCCTGCAGCCTTGCCGGCTATTCGATGCGGTCGCTGGTCTCGGCATACGAGGAGCACACCGGCCGACTGGCGATCGTCCACCTGCATGAAGGGTGGGAACTGACCGTGCCTCTCAAGGGGCGCGGTCCATACGTCAAGACCAAACGCCTCTCCGACACCGTGGCCGTGCTCATCGTCGCCCCGTTGGCTCTTGTGCTGGGGGGGATCATCGCCGCCGCCATCAGGCTGGATTCGCATGGCCCCGTGATCTTCAAGCAGCGCAGAGTGGGTCTCGAGGGAAGGCCGTTCACGCTGTACAAGTTCCGCACCATGTCGTCCGACAACGACGGGGAGAGGGAGGCACTCTTCGCCATAGCGGGGGACGATCGCCTCACCAGAGTGGGACGTCTGCTGCGCAGAATCCACATCGATGAGTTGCCGCAGTTGTGGAACGTGTTGCGGGGAGACCTCAGCCTGGTGGGGCCGCGGCCGGAGCAGGGCCCCTTCGTCGATCGGTTCTCGGAGACGATCCCTTTCTACGCACATCGTCACTTGGTGCGACCGGGTCTGACCGGGTGGGCCCAGGTCAATTTTGGCTATGCAGACAGCCATGCCGACACGATAGAGAAGCTCTCATACGACCTCTACTACATCAAGCACGTGTCCGTATGGCTGGACATGGAAGTGCTGGGGCGCAGCGTCTGGACCGTGCTGTCGGGGTTCGGCGCTCGTTGAGTCAGGCGGCCGGACGTTTCAGGATGGCGGCCGTCAAGGCGATGAGGGCGGTGACCTCGCCGACCAGGAACGCCCTCGCTACACGGATCGACGGTTCTGCGCCGTCCGGCCAGATCACCAGGGCCGCCACCAGCAGCGCCAGCAGCCAGGCGGCCGCCATTCGCCGGGTGGCTTTCATTGCGATCAGGAGTTGCTGTTCGAAGAGCGCCACGGTCGCCAGGGCGACTCCCGAAGCCGCTATCGCCGCCAGTTGGCCGGTCGGCCGGAACTCCTCGCCCAGCATCAACTCGACCACGTCGGCGCCTACGAGCAGTCCGGCGCCGTAGGCGGCCGCCGCCGCCACCGCCCCGAGCGCTGCGATCCTGACTGCCCAGCGGCGAATGGTGTGGAGTTCTCCGCGTTCGACCATGGCCGTGAGTGGAGGCAGCACCCTGGCGATCAGGCTGTAGGAGACCGTCAGGGGGGCCCGGAACAGCAGGAAGGTCTCGAAGAACACGCTGACCTCCGCCGGCGGCGCTCCCATCGCCCCCACGACCAGGGGACCGGCGGCCACGATCGTCTGGGCGGCGGCGTTGGCAGTGATGAAGGTGGCCAGCGTGCCGGCCGACCCGGCCTCCCTGGCAGTGCCGGCTTCCCGTTCACGCTCGCCGCGGAAAGGACTCCACAACCAAATCACCAGCGATCCGGAGACCAGCGTCCACCCCAATCCCAGTGCGCCGACGCCTGCCGTTAGCAGCACGGCCGCCAGGACCAGGCGCAGCATCGACTCGGCGAATGTCGATATGCCGTACTCCCGGTAACGCTGGCGTCCGGCCAGGAATCCCCTCCCCAGGGCAAACCCGCCGTACCCGGTGATGAGCACGGCCAGTGTGACCAGGTACCACGGATCGCCTTCGAACAGGCGGTCGAGGGTCAACGCTCCGAACAGCACCGCTCCGGTGGCACTGGCTGCGATGAGTGTCAGGAAGAGGCCCCACGGCGCCGCTCTGGGGATCTCCAGGT
Organism: uncultured bacterium; assembly: GCA_965370535.1. Classification (GTDB taxonomy): domain Bacteria; phylum Actinomycetota; class Acidimicrobiia; order Spongiisociales; family UBA11373; genus JAHJML01. Next base: position 7,158 of record CBDUUY010000010.1, on the reverse strand, counting down.
TGAGACGTCGGATGGTCAACTGCTCCATGGGCATGAAGACCGTGGTGAACACCAGGAACTGGATGGTCCACAGGACGGCGATCGGGGCGAAGGCGGTCGGCCCCAGGGTGCGACCGGCTATCAACTGGAAGAGGTAGGCGGCCACGGCTGCGATCAGCGTGCCCATCACCATGTAGGTCGTGCCCGATCCGGGCCGGCCGGCGGATGGCGTAGCGCCTTGGGGAGAATGATCCTGGGTCATGGGAGATGCTTCACGGGTGTTCGAAGGCGCCCGATGGTAACCGCGGCACGGCTTCGCTTCTTGCGTGGCCGGTATCGACCCGCGGTTCAGGGGACCTGGATGGTGCCCAGCGCTTCGCCGGAAAGGGCGTCTCTGAGGCTGAGGGTCGCCGATGAGACCGAGGTGGCGCCCAGCGAAGCCAGAGTGACGCCCGACGGCCCGAAGCCGATGAGCACGGCCAGGTCGATCGGCACAGCCTCGGCGGCGAATACCGGTCCGGCCAGCAGTCGGGCCTGGTGGGGGTCCGCGACGATTGCTGTGGGCACGCCGTCGGCGGCAGTTCCGAAGACGGCGATGCCGGCGCCGTCGCCGCCATCGAGGGGGGGCAGGACTTCGAGATCGATTGCAGCGGCGATGGGCACCGTCAGCGTTCTGATGATGGCACCGGTGTGGGTGTCGGACAGGGTCACCAGGGATTCGCCTTCACCTTGCTGGAGCACCGCGATGGTGTCGATGGCGTCGCTGCCGGCACCCCGGAGTGTCTCGAGATCGATGGCGGGAGTCGTCCCGAAGTTGGTGATGGCGAATCGGGTGCCGTTCCCGACATCGATGGTGACGACGGCGACCTTGCCCGAGGCCCTGAGGCCCAGCACGGAGATCTCGGAGGCCTGCGTGGCGCCGAGGTCGTCGAGGCGTTCCATGTCTATCGGGTCGAGGCTGATACTCCGCTTGGCCACCAGTGTTCTGTCGGCCTTGCGGACGAAGACTCGGGAGGTGCCGCTTCCGTTGTCCATGAGAACGGCGAATCCGTTGGCACCGTCATTCATGCCGGGGATGACTGCCAGCGCCACCGGGGCGTGGCCCCGCCCGAACCCGATATTTGCCGTCCTGGTCCCGGTGGCGAGGTCGGCTATGACCACACGGGTGCCTCCATCATCACGGACGATCAACGCGGCGATCTGGGTGTCGGAACCGGGGACCGTGTCGAGGTCCACGATCTCATAGGCGGCTGAGGACAGCGGCGCCCTGCCGGTTGTCATTCCCGTCTGGGCGTCCCGGGCCTTGAGAATCTGCCGTCCCGAAGGGAGCCGTACCGCCGTGGCGATGTCGGGGGAACCGTTGCCGTCGAGGTCCGGGATGCCGACCGAGGCGATGGCATCGAGGTTCTGGCAACTTATCGGGATGGTGACGTTGAGATCCCACGGCCCGCCGTTGTTCGCCTGTACCCGCATCGACAGAATGGCGTTGTGGCGTGCGGGTGCGTCGGCGGCGATGGTGAGATCCCAATCACCGGTGTTGGGTGCCGATCCGCCCTCGGGCAGGTCGGGGAAGGCGGACCAGGTGTTCCAGCGGATGCTGACGTAGGGATCGTCCGACGACAGAGTGGCCGACACGCCGGTGAGGAGCGCGCCCTCGTTGGTCACGGTGGTGAACACTTCGACGATCTCTCCGCACTGGGCGTTGCCATCGGCGTTGCCGAAACTGTCGCCGGAAGTGTCGTCGTCGAGTGTGAGTCCGGCGAGGGTGACCGGCCCGCGTTCGGCAGGGGGTGCACCGGGTTGGGGGCAGGCCGGATTGGCGGGCAGCGGCGATCCGGCTCGGATGATCTGCATCGAGCGGATCCCCAGGTAGCCCCGCAATTGGCGCGTGGTGAAGGCCTTTGGGCCGCCACTGCCTGTGAACGTGATTTCCAGAGCGGCCCCGGTGGTCGAGCACCTGGTGACCTCCAGGCCGGTGACGGTGGAAATGCCGGGCAGGCGGGCTGCAAGGTCGGATGCACTGAACTGGCGAATCCATCGGGCGCTGTGGTTGAAGACCCTCGGATCCAGGGACCAGTGGTCGTCCACACTGCGCAGGTACGGCACATAGGCGGTGAATCCGTGTTCGGAGTTCTCCGTCCAGCCGAACGTGCTGGAGGAGTAGAACGTCTCGATCGGCATCAGGGTGCCGTTGTAGGTCTCCGAGGGATGGGTGAGGACCATGTGCTCGGTGCTCCTGACCGCATCGATCCAGTTCTGGGTGCCGTGGCCCCACCCGACGTAGTTCTGGTCGACGGTGGTGTCGTAGATATGGCACCAGCACCATGGCCTGCTCTCGGGATCTCCCCGATCGATGGCACGGTGGAGAGCGTAGGAACGGGCCGCCACTGCCTGGGCTTCGAGTGCCGCCATGCCTCCGGTGCTGCCCCAGCCGTATGGGCTCTCGGAGATGCCCAGCACGTAGTCCTCGATGTCGATCTCGAGGGCGACGTCCACGGTCTGGGTGTTGTTGTCAGGCCGGATGTGCATCGTGCCCCTGGCATAGGTGCACGGCCTGAAGACGGTGCCACCCGGTGCGTTCCAGTCGGCGAGCGTGCACCCCTGCAACTGCAGGGCGGTGGCAGGAGAGGGCTCCCACCCGTCCCACTCGAGGTCCATGGAGCATGCTCCTGTGAGGGTGCCCGACGGCGTGATGACCCGGCAGACGCCGTCCCCGAGATGTCTGATGGTGATGGTCTCGCCGGCGACCGCGGTGAGGGTCTCGTCGGCTCGGGTGATCGTGACGGGGGAGGGATCGATTCCTATGGGTACCACCAGGAAGTCGACTCTGGTCTTCTCCTGGGTGATGCCCACCCACAGCGGGGGATCGGTGAACTGTGGGTCGGCCTCGGCGACGGTGGTATCGGTGAAGTAGTGGGTGAGGATTTCCTGCCAGGTGTAACCGTCCAGGGCCATGCCGTAGGCCCCGAACTGGCTCATACCGACGGAGTGCCCGAACCCGCCGCCTTCGAATGTGAAGGTGGCTTCGGCGGCAGCGGGGGCTGCCGGTTGTACGCCGGCCAATATCAGGGCGGCGATCAGGGCAGCGGCAGTCCGGCGGATACGTTGATGCGGTCTGTAGTCGTATCGCACACACTTCGCATCGACGCGGAACGTGGGGGACTTAACTACTTTCCGCGATTAGGGGGAATGTTCCTGGGTGACCGCCCTCACCAACTTCGGCACGGTCTGCCCGGCGGGTCCCTCCACGAGGACTGTGGCCAATTCATCCAGATCGGTGGGGCCCAGGTTGGCGATGATCAGAGGGGCTCCGGTCTCGATCGCCCGGATTGGGACGTACGCCGCTGGGTAGACGCCGAGTGTCGAGCCGATGATCAGCACGGCGTCACACTCAAAGGCGAGGTGCATCGCTCTGTTGGTCTCCAGCACGGGCATCGGTTCCTCGAACATCACGACATCCGTCTTGAGGATGCCGCCGCATTCGAGGCAGGAGGGATCCTGCTCTCCTCGGTCGATCCGCTTGATCACCGCCGTGGTGGGAACCTTGCTCCGGCAGTTCACGCATACGGCCTGGTGGGCATTGCCGTGGAGTTCGATAACGGCCTCGGGGGGCAGGCCGGCCTTCTGGTGGAGGCCATCGATGTTCTGGGTCACCACGGCCAGCATCTGGCCGGTGCCCCACAGGTCCACCAGTGCGCGGTGGGCGATGTTCGGCTCGGCGTCCAGGATTCCGGATTGCTCCCTCATCTGCCACGACCGGCGCCGGGTCTCGGGGTTCTCCATGAAGCGGCTGTAGGTGAACTCGGCGGGATCGACCCTGGTCCATACACCGTCGGGGCCCCGGAAATCAGGGATGCCAGACTCGGTGGAGATCCCTGCCCCTGTGAAGACGAGAATCCGTTCCCGGGTGACCAGTAGCCGGGCTGCAGCCTCGATTCCCCGCTCAGGGCCATCGGGTTCGAAGGAGAAGCCGTCCATGATGTGATGCTAGATCGGCGCAGAGCGTTTCCGGTCGTCAGGCTTCGGTGGTTTTCAGATACTCGGCTCGCAGGCTCGGGCGGAGGCGATGCAGGTGGCAGGGGGCCATGGTGGGGACTCTGGGATGGACCAGGATCTCGTCGCCGTCACGCTCGACCAATCCCTCTCTCAGCAGAATCGGCAGGTGGATCGGCCTGCGGATGATGCGTTCGTCGTGGGCGGCGGCAGTCAGGCGCAGCAGGTCGGCCACCGCTCCCGGCCCCACCAGCGCCGTCCAGAAACGCCGCACGACGGGGTCGTCGGGAGAATGCCCGGCCCTCCCGGTGTGCAGGAGGCGAGGCCGGATCCAGGGCCGGGGGACAGAAGTGATGCGCACGGATGTCCCCTCGACACCCGGGACTGGCGCGGCATCCACCGATATGGGAGGACGGGCATCTCGATGGAGTGTCCCGGGTGTCGAAGAGATCATGCATAAGTGATATCAGTTAATACCAAGTGCATGCAAGTAGTAGGCGTCGGAAGCGCGAAACAATAGGTTGCGGAATCGATCAGATCCCTCAGCCGGCGTCGACGGGACCGGTGATGCGGATGATGATGCTGGTCTCCTCGGTGATGCTTGCTCCCGGGGAGGGATCGGTGGACAGGACGGTGTTCCGTTCGGTCGGGTCGGTGACCTCCACGTTGACGAACGTCCAGGTGAACTCGATCCCGGTCTCCCGTCGGAGCGCCATCAGGGTGGTCCTGGCCATCTCCCGGGTCCCTCCGATCAAGTCGGGGAGCACGGTCTCGGGTGAATCGCCGTTCGAAACCTCGAGGTCGATGGTGCTTCCCTGGGTGATCCGCCTACCCGGTTCCGGATCCTGGGCGACCACCTCGTCTTCCTTCTGGTCGGAGTTGACCAGAGTGATGTTCACCTTGAAGCCGACCTGGAGCAGTTCCTCCTCGGCGTCCTCGACCTCCATCCCTATCACGTCGGGCACCTCGATCCGCGGGGTCTGGTAGTAGATGGAGATGCCATCCGGATCGGGTTCGAAGTCCTGGATGGGCAGATCCTCGGTGACGATCTGCATAAACTCCCGCCAAATCGGTGCGGCCACGCTGCCGCCGTATGCCCGGGGCACGAACACCCCGTTGATGGTGATGTTGCGCATCTCCACCTGGCTGTCCGGGAAGCCCACCCAAACCGATGTCGTGTATTGGGGGATGAAACCCACAAACCACACGTCGGTGTAGTTCTCATGGGTGCCGGTCTTGCCTGCCTGGGGCCGACTGGGACTCAGGACCGATGCTCCGCCGGTGCCCCGCGCTACAGACTTCTGCATCGTATTGACCGCAGCGGCGGCGATGGCCTCATCGATCATTCTTCGCTCGTCCACCTGGTGCTGGTAGATCACGTTTCCGTCGGCGTCCTCGATCCGTTCGATCAGGTAGTTGTCCATCCGTGTGCCATGGTTGGCCAGCGTCGAAAAGGCCGCTGCCATTTCCAGGGGACTCACCTCATAGGCGCCCAGCACGATCGATGGGAAGTCTCCCAATGGGGACTGGATTCCCATTCGATGGGCCACCTCGCGGATCGTGTCGCCGCCCACGGTCACCGACACCTGGCAGAAGATCGTGTTGGTGGAGTAGATCAGGGCATCTTCCAGGCTGCGTATCCCGGGATCATTACGGCCGGCGTTGTTGCATTCCCAGTCCTCGATGCCTCCGTAGTCGAGGAACTGCGGGGTGGTCATGTCCCAGAACGAGTTGAGAGGGATGCCCTGTTCCATGGCTGCGACCAGGCCGAACGGCTTGAAACTGGAACCCGGGTTGCGGCGGCCCTTGGTGGCGAGGTCGTACTCGCGCTGACCGGCCTCGATATCGGTCCCGAACTCCAGGCCGGAGGCCATGACGACGGTGGCGCCTGTGCTGTTGTCCACCATGGCAATGGCACCGGTGGGGCCGCCTGCACCTGCCGGGAACCACTGCTGGAGGATGTCGAACGCCTGCTGTTGAAGGCCCAGGTCCACGGTGACGAAGATCTTCAGGCCGCCGCCGCCCTCGCATGAGGTGTCGTAGGCCGGGCAGCCGAACACTGCCCGCTTGCGCTGCAGGTAGGTGGCGCCCAGTCCGTAGGCGGGGTCATTGAGGATGGCGTCTTTGGCTGCGATCAGCACCTGAGGGGCCACATCGGGTGTCTCGACGGGTGGGACCGTTCTCAGGGGAGTGGACTTGGCAGTGGTTCCCTCGGCCGCGGTGATGTAGCCCTCTTCGACCATCTGATCGAGCACGGCGTCGCGAGCCCTGGTGGAGATCTCGTCCTCCTTGCGGAGGTCGTAGAGAGATGGGTTGCGGATCGGGACCGGGATGGCGGCCGCCTCGGCGATCGTCAGTTCGTCGAGGTCCTTGCCGAAATAGACCTCGGCGGCCGCCTTCACGCCGTATGCGTTGTTTCCGAAGAAAACCGAGTTCAGATAGAACTCCAGCAACTGCTCTTTGGTGAAGCGGCGCTCCAGTTCGATGGCGATGGCCGCCTCCGCCACCTTGCGTTTCAGGGTCGCCTCGCTGCCGATGAAGTTCTGCTTGACGATCTGCTGGGTGATGGTGGAACCACCCTGACGGGACCCGCCGCCCATGTTCTCGATGAGGGCCCTGGCCACGGACTGATAGTCGATCCCGCTGTGCTCCATGAAGTCGGCGTCCTCGGCGGACAAGACGGCGCCGATGACCAGGTTGGGGATCTCGTCGAGAGCCAGGGGTTGGCTGTTGCGTTCGTTGAGCTTGCCCAGCAGCACTCCGTCGGCGGTGAACACCTCCGATAGACGGCTGATATCGGGAAGGTCCAGCACCAATGACTCGACGTCGGGGAGCCACTCGTCTTCGACGTCCTCGACGGTACCCCATGCGGTATTGGAACCCAGGAAGGCCATGAGCCCGAACCAGGTGCCGGCGATGATCGTGAGCGCGGCCAGGATGGCAGCCGCCATGAACCGGCGGCCACGTCGTTCCAGTCTCTCTACCTCGTGGATGGAGATTTCCATGGACTCCACTCAGACGCAGCCGGGGAGACCCGGGGTTCCCCGGGTACCATATGCGCCCCGATCACTGTACCGATGCCCGAAGAATCCGCGACCCAGCGCAGCACATCCAGCGGTATCGAGATCGCAGCGTCGTACGACTCTGCAGATCTCGACGGCTGGCATGCAGACGCGCAACTCGGCG
>CBDUUY010000009.1:0-20249 GCA_965370535.1 uncultured bacterium | reverse complement strand
TCCAGCGTGACCGGCTCACATCCTGAACACCGGCTCTTCGGACAAGTCATTTCCCGGACCCGGCACCCACATTACGACAACCCCGACCCCAGCACCAAGGGGACCACCATCCGTGCCCCCAAAACGACCAAACAGACACCCTGACACGGAGAGGCTTCGTTGCTCAGATAGCGCTGCCGGTAGCGCCGTTCGCACGGACGAGGTTCCGGTACTCCTCGAAGTGGAATGACGAAGCCGAGGACGCCGCGAGTGGCGGTGATCCGGTCGCCGAGATGAGTGAGATGCGTCGTTCAGCGGGTCCCGAAGGCCGCGGTCCGGCCTCAGGTATCGATCTGGTCGGGGCCGGCCATCGCTGATACCGACGGTTCGGTCCGGGTCGGGCGTCCGAGATACAGGGCCCTGAGTGTGTGCACCAACGCGGCAACCCATACGGCTCCCAGGATGATGTACAGGGTCGTGCGGGCCGCCCCGTGCACTTCGAACGCATTCAGGATCGTGCGCACGTTGGTGACGATGATCAGCCCACCGACTGCGCAGCCCAACAGAGGCGGCTGCACATGCCGTACCAGCCAGGCCGCCAGTGGGGCGGCGAGCAGGCCACCCGCCAGCAACACGCCGACGACCCGCATGTCGATACCGCTCATTCCAAGGCTGAGAAGGAAGCCGATGGTGGCGGCGAGTGCCACAACGAACTCACAGGTGTCCACCGAGCCGATCACCTTGCGAGGCTCCATCTTGCCGGTGACGATCAGCGTGGGGGTGGCCACCGGGCCCCATCCGCCGCCTCCGGAGGCGTCGATGAACCCGGCGAACAACCCGAGTGCAGCGAGGTAGCGGTGGCGTACGTATGGGCGCCCCCTGGGTCGGGGTGGCCGGCCGAAGCTGAAGCGGATCAGAATGAAGATGCCCAGCGTCAGAAGGATCCCCGCCATCCAGGGTCTTGCTGCTGCCGTAGAGATCGAACTGAGGACCACCGCCCCCAGGAAGGCTCCGACTGCGCCGGGGATGGCCATACGTCTCACCGTCTGCCAATCGACGTTGCCAAAACGCCAATGAGCAAAGCCCGATACGAGCGTGGTCCCCACCTCGGCGAAATGCACGGAGGCCGATGCCACAGCGGGGGTGAGGCCGAACGAGAGGAGGAGAGTGGTGGAGGTGACTCCGTAGGCCATTCCGAGAGACCCGTCTATGAGTTGGGCGATCCATCCGACGAGGAGCAGGACGATGAGGCTGGGCACTCACTAACTCCGATAAAGTTGATTAGATTTGTCAGTTATATCCCCATTCAGGATAATGCTCCGAGAAGAGGATCGTCAACGTGCCACTCGCTGTGGGGAGGCGGATCATGTGGATCACCAGGAAGACCGACTACGCCACCCGGGCCGTGCTGGCCCTGGCCCTCGGCCACCAGGAAGGTGGCCTTCTCAACGTGAGCGAGATCGCCGATCGGGTCGGGATTCCGCCGAGCTTCCTCGAACAGATCATGGCCCAGTTGCGTGGGGCGGGCATCGTGAGGTCTGAGCGCGGGCCCGCCGGCGGCTACCGGCTCAACCACCCACCGGACAAGATCAGTCTGGAGCGAGTGATTCGGCTGTTCCAGGGGCCTCTCGCCCCCATCTCATGCGTCACCCGAACCAACCCGGAACCATGCCCGATGGAGGTGGGTTGTGCGTTGCAGGGTGTCTGGGCCAAGGTCAGGGACCACACGATCGAGATCCTCGAGCAGGCCGACTTCGCCACCCTGGCCGCACGTTCGAGCGGCCGGTGGGCGGACCTCCCCCAACCCGGGAAGCCGCCGGCCGGTTGATCGGCAGGCACCTCCCGGGTCGTCTGCGGTACCGGGACCTCGTTCGTGATCTCGATCCGGGCGGCAGTTACCGCATGCGGTCGGCGGTCGCCGAGTGGAAGGCCTCCAGGAAACTCCGCAGCGTTGCCGCGGGGTCCGGGGTGTCGATGACCGCGGCGTATGGCAGCAATGCCCCGGTGTAGGCGCCGGTGATCCACCGGGCCGCCCCGGGCGGTTCGGCATCGGCGAGATCCTCGGGGAACGGATAGGCGATCCCGTAGAAGTAGGGGTGCGGGGTGCCTTCGTCTCCGGTCGAGAAGCCGATCGAAGCCTGCTCCCGGTGAACATCGGGGTCGGCCGGATCGGTGTCGGGCACGGTGCGGCCGCTGAACCAGGTGAGAGCCAGGTCCATGTGATGGGGCCACATGTGCACAGGCGAGGTGTGCTCGGCGAGGCCGTCCCGGAATTCATCGAAGACCGCCACGACCGAATCGAGGGCCATCGCAAACCGTGCGACGGCGGCCCGGTCGTAGTGCTCGGGTGATGCAAGATCTTCGGGGTCCAGAGGCACATCGAACGCTGCTGCCAACCGGCCTGTGATCTCTCCCATCGGCAGGTCTGCCGCGATCTCCTCGTCTCCGAACCGGATCGTGTGTGTGTGCAAGCCGAGCACGACCCGTACGCCTTGCACCGGGACGGTGGACAATCCATCCGGCCCCGCCCGCAGGCTGATGTGCCACCAATGGGGATGGGGGTCCGCCAGTGCCCTGGGAATCGCCCCTAAGGCACGCGCTCGTTGATGCAGTGTGTCCCGGGTCTCCCTCCAGTCGTCGAGGGGGATCGCCGGCCATGCCGAATGTCCCGACACGCTGCCTCCCTGGTCGCCGCCGCGGGACCATACCCGAACCGTTGCCGCCATAGGGGATCAACGGCTCGGGACGCACCCCCCTCCCCTTCGCTCACAAAGCCTCGCTCAGGTACTCCCCCCTGATGGGGGAGAACAAGAGGTACCCGACCCACCCTGGGCCGGTGACGGAAGGGGCCTGCCCGGACCCTGGCGCCCTGCGATGAGCAGGTAGGCTCACTTGCGATGCAGACGGTCGATTCGATGACGTGGATCGGGGCGCTCGACGCCCTGGAGATCGATTGGGCAGCGCCGATCCTGGTGGCAGGCATGGATGCCGCTGCCCTGGCCGACGACTGCACGCGGGCCGGGTCGGCGGGCATCGCCGCCGAAGGCGACGATTGGCTGCTGCTCTCCTCCGAGATGCCCGGGGATGCCCCGGGATCGTGGCGCGACCTGCCGCACGGCACCGCCGGAACCGTCGTGCTGCGAAGGGCATGGTCGGATCGCCCGGGACTCACCGCTGCCGTCGAGGCGGGAGCGGCGCTGGTGGCACCCGGGGGGCGCCTGATGGTGGCCGATCTCGACACCGGACGCCTGCTGGAGGGCTCACCGGTTCGCTACCCGTACCAATTCAGATTTGTTCTCGATCCGATAGCAGAGGCCTCACTGCGGGAGACGGCGATGTCCACCGCCGACCTGACCCTCGAGGTGGGCCGGGCAGGGATGAGGGGTGTCTCCGGTGTCTCGATCGAAGAGGAACGGGGCCGTTACGACGGGCCGGCCGGGTACTGGGCCGCGGTGAGGGACGGTGCCTGGCCATCGCTCGCCGAGATGCCTTCCGATCAACGAGAGATCCTGCTGGAGGAGTTGGCGGTCGGACTGTCTCGGGTGGCTCCGATGGGTGAGATAGTCGAGCGCCGCCCGTGGTTCACGGCCACGGGCGTCCGTGCGTGACTCAGCCGAAGTGGGCTTCGAGTGTCTCGGTGGCGGCGGGGACGATGGCATCCCAATCCACATCGGGTGACTTCGTAATGGTGACGAAGTCGGCCGACATGAAGACGCTGGTCACCCCGTCGATGCCGAGCAGGGACGCGGCCAACGGATCGCCGGTCTCCTGCCCCGCCACAAACGAAGCGGGGGCCTCGAAGGTGGCATCGACCGTGAATTTGAGGGCATTGGGATTGGGCGTGGCACTGGGTAGCACCGGCATGGTGATCCTCGATCGCTCTGCGGCGGCATCGTAGCGGGAGGCGGCATGCATACAGGTGTGGACGTCGGCGGGACCTTCACCGATGTGGCCGTCTGGGACGGAGATCGCCTTCATACCGCCAAGGTCCCTTCCACCTCGGATCAGAGCGATGGTGTGATCAGCGGGATCGAGGAGATCGACGCCGAACCGGGGGCACTGCTGCACGGCACCACCGTCGCCACCAACGCTCTGCTGGAACGGAGCGGCGCCGCCACGGTGCTGATCACCGACGAGGGCTTCGAAGACCTGCTCGAGATCGGACGCCAGGATCGGCCCTCCCTGTACGACACGACGATGACCCGGCCGGAGCCGATCGCTGGCCGGGGGTCGCGGGTAGGCGTGGCGGGGCGGGGGGACCATCGAGGGAAGAGGACGGAACCTCTCGACCTGGATGATCTGGTGGCCAGGGTGGCCGCCCTATCCCCGGAAGCGATTGCGATCTCGCTGCTGTACTCGTATGTCGACGACGCCGACGAACGGGCCATCGCCGGGGCACTGGCCTCAGCGCTGCCGGAGGCCGTGGTGTCGCTGTCGTCGGAGGTGGTCGCCGAATTCCGGGAGTACGAACGGGCTTCCACCACCGTGCTCAACGCCTACCTGGGCCCGATAGTGGCCCGCTACCTGCGCTCGCTGAGGGACAGGGCGGCTCCGGCCGGCATCGACCCCGGGATCTCTGTGATGCGCAGCAGCGGTGGATTGATGGATCTGGATGAAGCCATCCGCCTGCCGGCGGCCATCCTGCTGTCTGGACCGGCGGGGGGTGTGGTGGCCGCCACCGCCCTGGGGGAAGCCATGGGCCGGGACCACATCGTCTCCTTCGACATGGGCGGCACCTCGACCGATGTGTGCCGGATAGACCACGGCCGCCCCGAGGTGGCCTACGAACGGGCCATCGAAGGCCTGCCCTGTCGTATGCCTGCGGTGGCAATTCACACGGTCGGTGCCGGGGGCGGCAGCATCGCGTGGGTCGATGCCGGAGGCGCCCTCCGGGTGGGGCCTCGCAGCGCCGGTTCCATTCCCGGGCCGGTTTGCTACGGCCGTGGGGGGACCCAACCGGCCGTTACCGACGCCAACCTGGCGCTGGGCCGGATCGCCGCCGGCGCCGAGTTCGGCGGGGCGCTGCGCCTGGATGCCATCGCAGCCGCCGTCGCCCTGGCCGACCTCGGCGGCAGCCTGGCCATGGCGCCCGACCGGGTGGCGCTGGGGATCATCGAGGTGGTGGAGTCTCACATGCATAGGGCGATCCGCAAGGTGTCCGTCGAGGAGGGGGCCGACCCTCGCCGGGCCGCCCTGGTGGCCTTTGGTGGAGCGGGAGGGTTGCACGCCACCGCACTCGCCAGGCGATTGGAGATGGATGGGGTGATCATCCCGCCGTTTGCCGGGGTCTTCTCGGCGGTGGGCCTGCTGCTGGCACCGGCCAGAGCGGACGCCGCCCGCAGTGTGCTGATCACCGGCGGCGATGGCGGTGCCCTCGGCGCGGCGGCCGCACGGGTGGAAGCAGCGGCCTTCGCATCCCTCGGCGGCCCCGGCACGACGACCGTTATCGCCGATGTGCGCTACCGGGGGCAGTCGCATGAGACTTCGGTGCCGTATGCGGTGGGTGAGTCGTGGGAGACGCTCGCCGATCGTTTCCATGCGGCCCACCGGCAGCGCAACGGGTTCGATCGCCCCGGTGACCCCATCGAGGTCGTGACACTGCGAGCCGAGGCGGTGGGGAAGCCTGCGCTGAGATGGGAGGACCTGCCGGCCCCCGCGTCGTCGGGTGACCCCCGCACCGGGGAGAGCGACGTGTTGACGCCGGGCGGCCGGATGGCCGCCTCGGTGTGGTGGCGGCCCGGCCTGGCCCCCGGCGACGAGGTCACCGGCCCGGCCGTGATCGAAGAGGCCGAGGCCACCACCTATCTGGGGCCCGGTGAACGGGCGGTGGTCCACGAGAGTGGTGCACTGGAGGTGTCGTGGTGACCATCGATGCCGTCACCCTCGAGGTGGCCCGCAACCGGTTTGCCTCCATTGCCGAGGAGATGGGGGTGGTACTGCGGCGCACCGCCTACTCGCCCAACATCAAGGAGAGGGCGGATTGCTCGGCAGCGATCTTCGTGCCGTCGGGGGAGATGCTGGCCCAGGCCGAGCACATCCCGGTGCACCTGGGGTCGATGCCGGCCTCGGTGGCTGCGGTGATCGAACTGCTGGGCGACGATGTGACGGCGGGGGTGCAGTTTGCAGTCAACGACCCGTTCCACGGCGGCACCCACCTCAACGATCTGACGCTGGTGCGGCCCGTCTATCTGGCGGACCGTCTGGTCGGGTGGGCCGCCAACCGGGCTCACCACGCCGACGTGGGCGGCGAGGCCCCGGGGTCTATGCCCGCCCATGCCACCCGACTCGACCAGGAGGGGTGCATCGTCGCCCCGGTGGTCGCTGTGGTGGACGGCAGATGGGTGCCGGAGTTCCTGGATCGGTTCCTGGAGGCCACCCGGACTCCCGACGAGCGCATCGGTGACCTGTCCGCCCAGTTGGGTGCCAATGAGGCGGGTGCGGTCCGCTTGCTGGAGTCGATCGAGGCCGGAGGCAGGAGGAGCCACGACGGGGTGGCCGACGCCCTGCTCGACTACGGGGAAGCCCGGATGAGGGCGGCGCTCCATGCACTTCCCGACGGCGAGTTCCGGTTCGAGGACGTGCTGGAGTGGGGAGACGACGATCTGCCGATTCGGGTGAAGGTCACCATCGACGGAGGGTCGCTGCACGCCGACTTCGTAGGGACGACCCCGCAGATCGAAGGGAACCTCAATGCGGTGGAGGCGGTGACCAGGTCGTGTCTCTACTACGCAGTGCGGGTGGCGACCGACCCGAGCATCCCTGCCAACGGGGGGTGCTACCGGCCGCTGGACCTGACGGTGCCCGAAGGCTGCCTGGTCGGCGCCAGTCCCCCGGTGGCGGTGGCGGCGGGCAATGTGGAGACCAGTCAGCGCATCGCCGACGTGCTGCTGGGGGCGCTGGCACCGGCGGCCCCCGACCGCGTGCCGGCCGCCTCTCAGGGCCCCATGAACAACGTGCTGATCGGGGGTGAGGGCACCGTCTACTACGAGACGGTCGCCGGCGGCGAGGGGGGCACACCGCAGAGGCCCGGCCAGTCGGGCATCCACACCGGGATGACCAACACCAGGAACACACCCATCGAGTCGCTGGAGGCCCACTACCCGTTCCGGATCGCGGCCACAGGCCTGCGGCGAGGCAGCGGTGGGGAAGGTCTGCACCCGGGTGGGGAGGGCATGGTGAGGGAGATCGAATTCCTGGAACCGGCCACCGTGTCCCTGATGGGGGAGCGCCGCCGCCATCGTCCCTGGGGTCTGGCGGGGGGTGGGCCCGGCGCCACCGGGGAGGATTGGTGGATCAGCCGTGACGGCACCAGGGAGCGTATCCCCGCCAAGGTGACCTTCCAGGCTGAGGCGGGCGATCGGTTGCGGGTGTTGACCCCGGGTGGGGGAGGCTGGGGGACGGCCTAGACGCTGGTCGTCCAGGTACCGTCCCAGTCGCCGACGATCTCGCACGACTCGTTCGATCTCACCTCGTCGAGCAGGTTCCCGGACACGGCGATCTCGGGCAGGCTCAGCGTGTCCCGGATGCGGACGATCCCGGCCTCGGCGGGGTTCACGCCCGGCACCGCACTGGCTGCCGCCATGATCGCCTGGTCGTCGGTGTCGAGTGCTGTGGGGATGCGCCCGCAGGCGAGTGACCCCGCCGTGACCGAGTTCGTCCAGGTGTCGCGCAGGTCTATCTGATCGTGGAGGCGGCGGGTGATGATGTCGGCGAGGCCGATTCCGTGGGCATTGCCGGCCGTCTCGTCGGTGAGGTCCAGCACCACGATCCGGCGGATGTCGGGGCCGTCGAATCCTGGGAGGGCTTCGCCCAATTCGCCCCGGCCCGTGACGTTGGCATCCATGCCGATGCCGCTGATGTCCTTGCCGAATCGTTCTACGACCAGCACGTCGATGCGTTCCATCAGCAGGCGGGGCATCAGGTCTCTGGCCTGTTCGAGCAGGGCCTGTTCCCGTTCCACGACCCTGTCGGCGGGGATCGCCTCGATGATGGCGGTCTCCTCGTAGGCGTTCTCGACGATCGCCAGTCCGAAGGCCACGTGGCCGTGGTCGAGGATCGCCCGGCCGGCATCCAGGATCAGGCGGTCGAAGACCCCGTAGCCCTCCCGGTGCAGACGCCCTGCTGCGGCGTGTTTGCCGAGTCCGATCGCCAGCATCTTGCACAATCCGCTCTCGATGGGCCCCTTGAAGCCGGTGTGGGGTTTGATGCGGTTCACGGGGATGACGGCATCGGCCTCGTGGAGTGCGAGTGCATCCATGAAGACGGGCACCTCATTGCCGTGCGGCGAGGTGATAGAGGCGATCGATTCGGTGGCCATGCTGCTGCGGATCGGGGCGCCGACCGAAGCCTCGGTGATCCCCAGCCGGGCGAGTACCGCCTCCTGGCCTTCGGCGGTGGCGCCGCCGTGGCTGCCCATCGAAGGGACGATGAACACGCCGAGGCCGCGATCGTGCAGGGAGGCCACCACGGCGCCGACCATGGGGACGATGCCGGCGATGCCGCGACTGCCGACCGCCAGGGCGATCGTCTCGATCCCATCGAGAGTGGCGGCCACCTCCGGCTCGGCCATCTGCTCGGTGACCGCAGCGGCCGGGTCATTGAGCCTGGGCCGGGGGAACGTCTGCCGGACCCGATACAACGGCGGCGGGGTCAACCCGGCGAGGCCGGAGAGCATCTCGGTGGCCATGCCGGTGAGCGTATCGGGTGCGACCTGGCATTGGGGGAGGCGCTGCCTGCGGATTGGAGGTCGTGCTCTCCGCATGGCGGATGAAGCCGTCTATCCCCCACCATCCTGCCCGTTCAGGGTTTCTCTCCGGGGGACCCCCTCGGAAGCACGCCTACGGGCCCCAGGTGGCGTCACCCACGGCGGTCAGGATGCCTTGCAGTGAACCGACCACGACCACACCGTTTTCGGCGATGGCGGGTGAAGCCAGGATCGAGGAACCCGACTTGGGGGCCCACTCGCAGAAGTCGTCGTCGTCGTACTCATCCGGGAACTCACCGATTGCCTCGTCATCGCCGATGTAGATGCTCCAGGTGACCTCGCCCTTGGCGGCGTCGATGGAGTAGAGGCCTCCGTCGTGGCGGGGCAGGATCACTTGCCCGTTGGCGATCGCCGGGGACGACCAGTGGGGGAAGCAGAACCGGCCGGCTTCGACCGCCCATCGGGTCTCGCCACTGGCCACATCGATCGCCACCAGATGGCTGGAGTAGGTCTCGCCGTACACGAGGAGTGTCCCGATCAGGGCAGGCGAGGATCGGGTGTTGCCCCATTCGGATTTGATGCCTGCAAAGTCGGCGGCGTACCACCGCAGCACCCCACTCTGCTTCTCGAGGGCCATCAGGGCGGGTTGGTCGTGGAGATCGTCTCTGAGAAAGGGGACGATCAGCAGGTTGTTGGCCACGGTGGGGGCGGCGAAGACCCGGATCGGCTTGGCATCGGAACCGGCGCCGACCAGATCCCGGCGCCAGATGACGGTGCCCTCAAAAGTGATCGCGGCAGCGCCACCCTCTTCACTGATGACGTAGATCCAGTTGCCGTCGGAGGATGCGCCGCCCCGGACCGGTCCGCGGACGGAGACGCGCCACTTCCTCTCACCCGTTTGCAGGTCGAGGGCGGTCACCTCGCCCCGTCCGTCACCCACCACTACCAGGCCGCCGACGATCAGCGGATTGGTGAATACCGATGCGCCCAGATCGACGCTCCACAGGGCTCTGCCCTGCTCGGCTCCCTCGGCACTGATGCCCCACACCCTTCCCTCGTCGCCTGTGGCAACGACGACGTTCTCGGAGACGGCCACCCCGTTGACGTCGTTCTCGGTCTCGAAGTGCCAGGCGGTTGCCCCGGTGGTGAGGTCGATGGCGTACACACCGTCGGCGTCGTCGGTCTCGAACTGCAGGTTGCCGGCACTGCCGACGAAGACCCTGCCCCCCATGACGACGGGGTTGTTCAGCCACCCTTGGATTCCGATGTCCGTCTGCCACAGGATGACGGGGTCCATGATGGTCCGGAGGGTGCTGGTGCAGCCCGACCGGGTGATGGATCCTTGGAAGGTTCCCCAACCGACCGAATTCCCCGGGCACTCGAGGAAGGTCGTTCCGGCCTCCGTGGCGAGTGTCGTCGAAGTGGTGATGACGGTCAGGACCACTGGCGGCACGTCCGTCTGAGCGGGTTTGCTGTCGTCGTTTCGCAGCCATGCAAAGGCGGCCAGGCCTACCGATGCTGCCATCACGATCGCCAGGATCCCGTTGGACGACGGAAGCCAGGTGCGCCGCTCGTAGAAGTCGCGGCGTCTCCTGCCTCTGAAGAAGCTGAGGTAGTCGCCCCGTCGTGCCATCAATCCCGCCCCGTAGGTGCCGTCGACGGACCCGAGCGTAGATCGCCCTCAGGGGAACCCGACACCACCTCTTCCGATCGCAGGTACCAGACCAGGCAGACCAGGCTCAAGGCGGCAGTGACATGCCAGATCGCATGGCCGGGTACCGGGGCTGCGGCCCTGCACCAGGGGCCACCGTCGTCGGTGAGTGCCCGGAGCACCAGGCCTGCCCCAAGCAATGCAGCGGCGGTGATGCCCGGCAGCACCCGGCGGGTCCTGTGCCTGGAGGGCTGGGCTGCAAGGAAGACGGCGATGGCGCAGGCAATGATCCACATCGGGACGGGGGGGCCGAGCAGCCAGGCGGCAGCAGCAGCGCCGGTGGCGATGGGGACGGCGGCCTTCGGCCCCAGCCATTGCAGGGAGGCAGCCAGCCAGGCCAATGCGGCGATGGCGGCTCCGTCGCTGCGGTAGGCCCAGGCCGTGACCGATGAGTGAGCCGCCAGTGCGGCGAATCCGGAGAGCACGATTGCCCCACCGAGCAGGTGGTCGGGGAGGCGGCCCCTTGCAGTGCCCAGCGTCCACATGCCTGCCGCCACGATGGCCAGGGACGACCATACATTCCACGGTTGCCGCACCGATCCAGAGCCGATCACCTCGCAGTCGCAGGCCGGGATGCAGTCGGCAGGATGCCCGCCGATTCCCGCCAGCGCCCAGGCAACGACGGCGGCGGTCAGTGCCAAGGAGACGATGACCGGAGTCGAGGGCCTCTTCATGTCCCCATGGTGGCGTACCAGGCCGAATAGCGAGGACCCGGTGGGGTCTGGGCCCTGGTGCCGGGCTGCACTCGCCCATCCCGTTACGCTGACGCCATGGACAACACAGAAGACCGTATCGCGCTGTTCCTCGACTTCGAGAACCTCGCCATCGGGGCCCGCGAGGATCTCGGCGGCCTCACCTTCGATTTCAAGCCGATCGCCGACGCTCTCGCCGAACGGGGCCGGGTGATCTCCCGGCGTGCCTATGCGGACTGGACGATGTTCGAATCCGCCAGGAGGGGCCTCACCGAGCATCAGGTGGAGTTGATAGAGATCCCCCAGAAGATGGGGGCTACCCGCAAGAACGCCGCCGACATCAAGATGGCGGTGGATGCCATCGAACTGGCTTTCGAACGTGACTACATCACCACATTTGTGGTCTGTACCGGTGACAGCGACTTCACCCCACTGGTCCACAAGTTGCGCGAACTGAACAAGAGGGTCATAGGGATCGGCTTGCGCGGTTCCACGTCGAAGCTGCTGCCTCCGGCCTGTGACGAATTCCTGTTCTACGAGTCGCTGGAGGGTGTCGACCTGCCTCGCAAGCGGCGGGGCCGGGCGAAGAAGAAGCCGGAGCAGGCCGCCGAGCCGTCACCCGGGGAGACCCCCGTCGATCTTGCCGACCTGGGCCCGTTGGTCACCCAGACCCTGTCGGGCCTGCAGCGGTCGTCGGGAGGCATCGTGCTGGCTTCTTCCCTGAAGAGGGCGATGATCCGTAAGGATCCCACTTTCAGTGAGGCTGAATACGGGTTCAGAGCCTTCGGCGAATTGCTGCGCCACCTGGCCGACCAGAACGTCGTGGAACTCGACGAGGGGCCGGCTCGTGGAGATCCGGAGGTGGGGTTCCCGCAATCGGGAGGCCAAGAGGTGGAAGGGTTCGAGGTGCTGCGCCGGGTGGTGGCGAAGGAATCGAATCAGGACCCGGTGCCGTTGTCGGGCCTCAAGGATCGGATCCGCAAGGCGGAACCCGGTTTCAACGAGAAGGACTACGGATACCGCGGGTTCCTACAGTTCACCAAGGCGGCGGCGGCCAAAGGGCTGGTCACCATGGAGTGGAGCGACGAGGCAGAGGACTACCTGCTCGAAGCCGACTGAGGGCTACCAACCCCCGGTCGTGGCACCCTCCACACACGACTCGTAGAACGCGACATCTTCGAATGTCGGCCCCGAGCCGTACAGAGGGTCGGCTCCGGTGGCGAATGCCACGCAGTACCAACTGCCTTCGATGCCCTGGCCGAGCAGCAGTGCCTGCGCATCGCCGGGCACAACCAGCACATCGCCGGGCAGCAGGGCGAGTTCGTCCATCGTGACGTTGAGGCCGGATGCGTGGTAGCGCAGGTCGTTGCCCGATGCCAGGTAGGTGGCGTGCTCCCCATAGAAGGCCTGCATCGCAGCGGTGGCTGTGGCGAGTTCCTGCTGTACCCCGGCGCCGCCCTGACCGGCGGGTGCCGACAGCCATTGACAGAGATTGGCTGAGAATCGCCAACGGGTGAAGGTCTCCTCGACGGGGAAGAACCCGTCGTAGACGAGTTCCTTCTCGGAGGCGCCCTGGTGCTCGATGAGGGTGAAGGCCACCGAGTAGGTGGCTCCGATCTGGCGCAGCGAGATGTCGTCGACCTCGACCTCGGAGGTCTCTGCGATACCCGGGGTCACGTTTTCCAGCAAGGTTTCGATCCGGCCGGGACGGCACTGGTCGTCTGGGGTGAACATGGCATAGAGCGCGTAGTGATTGCGCTGCTGCAGGGCGGAGAAGAAGTTCTCGATCAAGCGGGAGACGGCGGTCTCCTGGGTGGAGACAGGGGTACGCGCCGAGAGGGCGGCGAGACTGTCCTCGACATCGGCGTCTGCCGATGAGGTGCAGGCCGAGACCACCAGGCCGAGCACCGCTATCCATGCGGCGAACTGCCTGCGCATTGGGTTCCTCCTCGGGAGCGGGTACACCCCTCCCCATCGGCCTGTTCCCGAGTGCCCTTGAGAGACCCTGATTTGCCGGCTGAGAGAAATCTCTGGAATCGGGCTCAAGTCGTTCACTGCTGGGGCCGATACAAGAAGGGAGACAACTCCCTAACCCTCCCGTCTCAGCCCAGCAAAACGGCCGCCACCGGCGGCCGTTTTGCATGTGCGGCCTACGCTCCCCATATGCCGCCGACCGCCTTGATCCGTCTGGTGCCCGACGTATTCACCCGTTCGGTGACAACCGTCCCGGCTTCTCCGCCCCTCGACCCGCAGGTGGCTCGCCGTCAGCACTCCGCCTACCGGACTGCGTTGGAGGAGGGCGGTTTCACCATCATCACCGTCCCGTCCGACGAACGGCATCCCGACGGATCCTTCGTCGAGGACGCAGCGGTGGTGATCGGCGGCCGTGCGCTGGCGACCCGTCCGGGGCATCCGTCGCGGCGTGGCGAGGTCGGGCCGGTGGCTGCTGCGCTCGCCGAGCTGATGCCGGTGGAGCACATGGAGGCGCCCGCCACCCTCGACGGCGGCGACGTGCTGCAGGCCGGTGGAACCGTCTTTGTGGGTCTGAGCGCCAGGACCAACAGATCCGGCATCGATTCGCTCGCCCGCTTCGCCGGCCCGGACCGGCGAGTGGTGGCGGTGCCCGTCTCCGGAGTGCTGCATCTGAAATCGGTGGTGACCGCCCTGGACGAGGGGACACTGCTGGTGGAGTCGGGGCATCTCGATCCTGCGTTCTTCGAGGGGATGAGGATCGTCACCACTCCACCCGACGACCCGCACGGAGCCAACGTGGTTCGTCTCCCGGACGGGCGGATCCTGGCTGCCGAGGGCCTTCCCCGCTCTGCGGAGGCGGTGGCCGCCGCCGGCTTCGAGGTGACGACGGTGGACATCTCGGAGTTCGCCAGGGCCGACGGGGGCCTCACCTGTCTGTCCATCCGGATCAGCGACTTGCCGATCTGATCCACCGGGCCGGGTACCGGCAGCCCTGCAGCACTCTGGGCCCCACCTGCCTGATCTCTTGCGGCTTGTGCCCGACGGATCGGTCGGTTGGCCCGGATCGGTTTGGGTCTTTCTTGTTCTCCCCGATCAGGGGGGAGTACCTGAGCGAGGCTTTGGGAGCGAAGGGGAGGGGGGTGCGTCCAGAGCCGTTGACCCCCTGGTGGCAACGGTTCGCGTGTGGTTGTTCTCTAATCGACGCACCCCCTCCGTCATCGCCTCCGGCGCTGACACCTCCCCCTGAAGGGGAGGAACAGAACGCGGGTGTGTTCCGATGCTGCCGATGGATGTGTCGGCCTATCGTGCAACCGGACCCTCCTGCCGGGAGTAACTCTCCCTCAGTGGATCCACCGGCTCTCAACACCGCTTGACTGGGTGTGTTGGTGGGCCCAATGGGACCAGAGGACGGTTCCTTACTGATGAGGAGACTCGCGTGGAGATTGCACTCGACTGTGTTCCCTGCCTCGTGCGACAGGCCGTCGCTGCCGTCCGGATGGTGACCGATCGAGTGGATGAGCAGGAGCGGGTGATCAAACGGGTGCTCTCCGTCCTGCAGGGCATGAGCTTCGGTGAGACGCCGCCTCGCATGGCGACGGAAATCCACAGGATCATCAGGGAGGAACTCGGGGTGGCCGATCCGTACCTGGAGGTGAAGGAGCAATCGACCGAACTCGCCAACAGGATCGTTGCCGGGCTAGAGCACCGTGTCGCCGATGCGGATGACCCCTTCGAGATGGCGCTGAAGTTGGCGATTGCCGGGAACGTCATCGACTTCGGGGTAGGGGTCGATACCGAGACAATCGAAGTCGACGTGATGGATGCTCTCGAATGGTCGCTGCCGCCGGGACAAGTCGAGGCATTGCGCCGTGCGATCGATCGGGCGGAGACCATCCTCTATCTGGGAGACAACGCCGGCGAAGTGGCTTTCGACCGGCTCCTCATCCAACACATGCCTCGTGAGAAGGTGACTTTTGCGGTCCGGGGAGGGCCTGTCATCAACGATGCCACCCGTGAGGACGTTGAAGCGGTCGGGCTGCACCATCTGGTTGAGATCGTGGACAACGGCTCAGATGCCCCCGGCACCGTCCTGGAACTGTGCTCCCAGAGTTTCCGCGAGCGTTTCCATAGCGCCGATCTGATCATTGCCAAGGGCCAGGGCAACTACGAGAGCCTCAGTTCCTCAGCCGCACCGATCTTCTTCCTACTCAAGGCGAAATGCCCCGTGCTCTCCGAGCACCTCGGATGCCGTGAGGGTGATCTGGTTGTGCGCCGCAATGAGCAGGCCCCCTGAGAGGGCAGCACTCCACGGAGACGGGCAGGCGCACACTCCTCTGCCTCTCCCCAAGATCTCCCCCAACCCCGGGGGAGGGAGAGAGTGCCGGGATCATGCAAGTGCCCGCCTGCCTCGCAACCGACCCCCGAGTGGCTCCACCGTCGTATTCTCCTGATATGACCGACGAAACCGCTCACGAAGAATCCACATCCGCAGAGGTAGTAGAGGAGGAGGAGAACGCCGGAAGTGTGCTCCACGCATCCAAGCTGATGCGGATCGCCTCCATGACCAGGGCCATGCTCGACGAGGTTCGGCAGGCTCCGAT
The DNA here is from genome assembly GCA_965370535.1 of uncultured bacterium. Taxonomy (GTDB): domain Bacteria; phylum Actinomycetota; class Acidimicrobiia; order Spongiisociales; family UBA11373; genus JAHJML01. The sequence goes on along the minus strand of CBDUUY010000009.1, from coordinate 4,589 downwards.
AGATGAGGCCGGGCGCCACCGCCTCGCCGAGATCCACGAGCGCTCCATCGCCGAGATGGAGGAGGTCCTCACCGACGAGTTGCGTGAGGAACTGCAGGACATCTTCCTTCCGCTGTCCAGCGAGGACGTCAGCGAGTCCGAGTTGCGGATATCACAGGCCCAACTGGTGGGATGGCTCGAAGGGTTGTTCGCGGGTATTCAGGCTTCGTTGTTCAGCCAGCAGGCGGCTGCACAGAGTCAATTGCAGCAGATGCGGATGCGCGCCATAGAGATGCAGGAGAAGGGGTCCGACGAGGAGGCCCCACCGGGTCTGTACCTGTGACTCCCGGATGATCCGTTCGCATCGGGAACCCTTCCGGCTGGCCCTGCGGCGACGGTTGTGGACCATTCCTCTGATGGCCGTGTTGTTTGTGGTGGCGACGGCGACCCTGCCCTTGCTGCTGCTGGCAGCCGCTGCCGTCGATGTGGTGCTGCGGATGAGACATCGGCGACCGTTCATCCTGGTGCGAGGGATGCTGTTCGGATGGGTCTTCCTCGCCGTGGAGATGCTGGCTCTTTCTGGCCTGCTGATCACCTGGGTGGTCTCGGGTTTTGGGTTGCTCCGCAAGGCCGAACTGAACATGACCTACCGGTTGCAGTACTGGTGGCTCGGCCTGCTGATGGGGGCGTTCCGACGAATCTTCTCTCTCGGCCTCGAGGTGGAAGGCGACGAAGTGGTGGCGCCGGGACCCATCATCCTGATGGTCCGCCATGCCAGCATCGTCGACACACTCCTGCCCAACCTGGTGGTCAGCCGCCGGAGGGGAATCCGGCTGCGTTATGTGCTCAAGAGTGAACTACTGCTTGCCCCCACCATCGACATCGGCGCTCACCGTCTGATCAACCACTTCGTCGATCGTGAGGGGGGAGATTCGTCGGCGCAGGTCGAATTCATCCGGGCCCTCAGCGCCGACCTCTCCACCGACGAGGGAGTGCTGATCTACCCGGAGGGCACCCGGTTCACTGAGGAGAAACGGGTCAGGGTGATCGAGAGTCTTCGCACCCGGGACCCCCCCCTGGCCGAGAGAGCCGAGCGTCTGCACCATGTGCTGCCACCCCGGTTGGGTGGCACGCTGGCCCTGCTGGACCCGCTCACCCCCGCCGATGTGGTGGTGATGGCCCATGTGGGCCTCGACGGCCTGGCGACGGTCAAACACGTGCTCGACGGCTCGATAGTCGGCGGCTGCATCCGGGTGCGTTTCTGGCGCATCCCGAGCGGTGATATCCCGGCGGACCGGGAGGGCCGGATCGACTGGATGTTCGACCAGTGGGAGCGTGTGGACGCCTGGATCGCCGAACACCGGGTGGCATGAGCGAGGTCGGCACCGGCACGCGGCAGGCCGTCGCCCCTGGGCGGTGCTGGTAGGTTCGGCTGCGGAGGGGTGAGGAGGCCTGGAGGGGCCATGCACCCAGCATTGTTTCTGCGTGCCCGGGTCGGGGTACTGCTGCTGTCGTTCGCCGTCCTCGCGGCCTGCAGCGGTGATGCCACTGAGGAGAGCCTCGCCTCTGTCACCTCGGTCTCCGACACGGGCGTCGGGTCCACGGTTGCCGTCGAGACCACCGCCACATCGCTTGCTGTGCCGAACGAGCCGACGTTCTCCTACACGATCGACCCCTCTCTGGACCGGGGCGGCGGGGTCGAAGTGGTCTCCGGCGGTGGTGTCACCTCCCGGTTCATGGAGGGCAGGATCGTGGTCGTCGTCGACGACCCTGCTGTGCTCGCCGACATCCTGGGCCGGTATTCCGCAACGGTGATCCGGCAGTACTCGGCGAGTGATTACGGGTTGCACGGCCCGATTGTGGCCGTCGTAGCCGTGGACCCGGCGGCCGCCGATCTGGACACCCTTCCCGGGTCGATGACATTGCTCGGCTCGGAAGGACAGGCGGTTTTCGGCAGCGAGGGAGGTGCCCGGTTGGCTGCGATCGCCGCGGCGGAGCGAGCTTCGGGGCACCGTGTCGGACTGGACTGGCTGGCATCCCCTACCTCGATACCGCATTCGACCCGGGAGGCGCCTCCCGAGGCGGCACCCCGGATCCCGGGTTGGAACCGCGATGCGTACCAGTTGGATTACTACCGGCGCGACAGCGTGCAGGGCATCGGCGTAGCCGAGGCGTGGTCGCTGATGTACTACGCGGGTGTGCTGGACAATCGGGTGCCGATCGCCTTCATCGATTGGGGGTTCAGCCCCGACGACGACTTCCGCGACCCGATTGCCATTTCGCTCGATCCCGACTGGCCGATCGGTGAGGGAGACGAGACGGGTTTCTTCCACGGCCACTCCACATCCGGTATCGCGGTAGCGATCCCCGACAACGGCTACGGCGTGGCCGGCGTAGCCGGTGTCGTCGCCCAACCGATCCTGATCCAGAACGGGGGGTGGGAATACAGCCGGCACATCGAGGCGATGCTGACCGCCTACGACCTCGGAGCCCGCATCATCAGCATGTCGTTCATCAGTCCGGTCCTTCCGGAGATGGCCCCATTGGCGGATGCTCTCGATGAGGTCACTGCGAGCCTGGCCGCATCCGGAGTGTTGCTGTTTGCCTCCTCAGGCAACGGGGGAGGCAACGTCGATGAGATCCTCGCCGAGACCGATGCGCTCATCGGCACCCGCCCGTGCCAGGCGCCCGGTGTCATCTGCGTCGGGGGCCTCGGCGTCGATTCGATCGGTCGGCATGAGGATTCCACTCACGGGAATCCGGGCGGGAGTGTGGACATCTACGCGCCGTATTGCGTGTTCGATGTGATCAGGCCGGGCGAGGACCGGGTGAGCCCCGAGTGCGGCACCAGTCTCTCGACACCGTTCGCCGCCGGGGTGGCTGCGCTGGTCTGGGCGGCCAATCCGGATCTCACTGCCGATCAGGTGTGGTTGCTGATGACCCTGACTGCACATGCGGGGCGGTGGCCTCGCGTAAACGCCCTGGATGCGGTGGCCGGCGCGCTGGGCCCATTCGTGGCAGTGGGGTTCCTCGAACCGGGTGATGGCGCGGTCGTCGGTTTGAACAGGGCGGTGTCCTTTGCCGCCGAAGTGATCATTCCCACCAACCCCGATGTCGGGACCGGTGAGGTCGGTGTCGTGTTCTCGTCGAACCGGGACGGCGTCATCGATAACACGTCGTGGACGGTCCCGATGTCTGCGTCGGATGCGGTCACCGTCCAGCGGGTCTCGACCTCCACTGCCTCTCTCAGCGAAGGCACCCACCGCATCACTGTGACCGTCGAGTACGAGGGAGAAACCGCTACCGCTTCCATCGACGTCCGGGTGGAGAACTCGCCGCCGAGCGACCTGCAGATCTCACGACCGGCAGACGGTTCGGAATTCTGTGAAGGACTGCCGGTGCAGTTGCGGGGCGATGCCTTCGACATCAACGAGCAAATCGGATTGCCGGAGAGTGCCTTCCGTTGGAGGTCGAGCATCGACGGCTTCCTCGGGATCGGTCGAAACTTCAGGGCGACCGGACTGAGTGCCGGCGATCACACCATTGCACTGCGGGTGACAGACGCCGGCGGCCTCCGCACGATCACCAGCATCTCGGTCGAGGTGCTGCCGGGCTCAGACGCTGCCTGTCAAGACCTGGCCCCATCGGTGGTGATCGTCGAACCGGGGGACGGCGACTCCTTCTACGTAGACGACCCCACCGAGGAGATCGGCGTCGATGAGCACGGGTCCTATGTGGTCGTGCACATCCGGGTGGTCGTATCCGACGACCACGACTCGCCGGGTGAGTTGACGGTGGACATCTATGTGCGGCCCGGCCAGCCCGACACCTGGGTGGGCAGTGGGACCGAGTTCGACGTGCGGCTCTACCTGGCCGACGGGGACTGCTCCCAGAAGAAGATCATCTCGGTGATCGTCTTCGATTCGGCAGGAAACGAGAGCGAGGACGCCATAGAGGTGTTCGTCAACCGGTTCTGCTGAGACCCCGGGAGGCGGCCGTCAGCCTTCGGTGATCGTCACCCGTTCGATGATGGCATCGGTGGTGGGACGTTCCCCGCTGCGGGGCAGTGCCACTACGGCATCAGCGGCTTCCATGCCTTCGGTTACGTCGCCGAAGATCGTGTAGGCGTGGGGGAGCCCCACGTCGTCCACGCAGATGAAGAACTGGCTGCCGTTGGTGTTGGGGCCGGCGTTGGCCATCGCCACGGTGCCCCGCGAGTAGCGTCCGTCGCCGTCGAGTTCGTCCCGGAACCGGTAGCCGGGGCCGCCGCTGCCCGTGCCTGTGGGGTCGCCACCCTGGACGACGAACTTGGGGACCACCCGGTGGAAGATGACCCCGTCGTAGAAACCTTCCCCGGCCAGGAACACGAAGTTGTTGACGGCGAGGGGCGCCTCGGCGGGCCGGAAGCGGATGGTGATGTCACCCTGGTTGGTGTGGAGGGTGGCGGTGTAATCCTTGTCCAGGTCGATGGCGAGGTCGGGGGCTGCGGGGTATTGCTTGCTCACGGGGGGCCTTTCGAATAGCGACGGCTCACCTTAGGAGCCCGCTGAACAACGCATGTCACTCATCTCGACGACCAGATCATCGCCACTCGCGGTGTCCTCAGCTCC
>CBDUUY010000008.1:0-24540 GCA_965370535.1 uncultured bacterium | reverse complement strand
CCCCAACCACGCGTCACCCGAAACCCGGAATCAAGTTCCGACCCACGCTCCTAGGAGGCGCGACGCCGACGCTCGGCGAGCCACCGCTTGCGCAGTCGCCGCCGCTCGTCCTCGGCATAGCCGCCCCAGACTCCGGCTTCCTGGTTGGTCTCCAGGGCGTAGTTGAGGCATTCCTCACGCACGGAGCACTCCGTGCAGATGGCCTTGGCCGCTTCGATGTGATCGAGTGCCGGGCCCGTGCTCCCTATGGGGAAGAAGAGGTTCGGCTCCGAGTCGCGACAGGTGGCGAGTTCTCGCCAGTCGGTGATGGTAAGCATGTTCTTGGTTCGTCCTCAGGTGATCTCGGGGCAATGTGATTTCGTTCACAAGCCACGAAGAGTCAAGATAGGCGCTCATGTCCGCCGGGTCAAGAGGTTTTCTGGAACCGGTTCTATACCCCTGTCTGCTCTGAGCCGGGAGGGGTGTGCAAGTACCCTCTCCGATGAGCAGGAGGCATGGCAACTCATGGCAATCAAAGACGAGATGGCGGCCGAGTTGAGGGACTCCATCCGGCAGGGAGACAAGCCCCGATCTGCCGTGATCAGGCAGATCGAAACCGAGGTCAGCCGGGCCAGGAGCGAACCTGGATTCGACGGTGAGGTGGACGACGCCCTGTACATCAAGGTGATCGGTTCATACACCAAGAAGATGACCAAGGCCCGTGACGAGTACCTCGGCTACGGCGAGCAGGGTGCCGCCCAGGCAGAGTCGCTCGGCTTCGAGGTCGAATACCTGAGCCGCTGGCTCCCCAGCGCTCTCGGTGAAGCCGAGACCGGGGAGATAGTGGCTGCCGCCATCGCCGAACTCGGTGTGGAAGACCCGAAGATGGCGGGCCGGGTGGTCGGCCACATCATGAAATCGGGCACCGAGGGCCTCGACGGGGGTCTGGTCAACCGTCTGGTCCGGGAGGCGCTCGGGTCGGAGTGAGCCTTCCCGCCCGTCGGGCCGGGCGGCAAACGTTCCTGGATGCGGCACTAGCGTGGCCGTCCGAATCCGAGGAGTGAGGCGCCGTGACCGAACGACACCCGCCGGCAGCAAGCCTCGATGCGCCGACCCTGGATCGGCGCACCATCACCGTGCTGTTGACGGCCGTGGTGCTGTTGATCGTCTTCGAGTACTGGGGCCTCGCAGGGTCGTTCCGGGGGAGCACGATGCACGAGTCGCTCGCCGACTGGCTCGGCGAGAAGTACCGGGCGTACTACGAGCTCCTGCCGTTCCAGTTCTGGGGTGTGGCGTCGCTGGTGGTCCGGGTGCTGGTTCCCTTCGCTGTGGTCTCCTTCGTCCTGCGGGAACCGCTCGGGGAGTGGGGATGGAGGCTCAAGCCGCGATGGCACGATATCCGTCCGTACGTGCTCTTCCTGGCGGTGATGCTCCCGGTGCTGACCCTGGCGTCACTGTCGTCGTCGTTCCAGGCCAAGTACCCCTTCTACGACGGGGCGGTGGCCGGAGGCTGGCACTTCTGGGGCTTCCAACTGTTCTACGGCCTGCAGTTCCTGGGGGTGGAGGGCTTCTTCCGCGGCTTCCTGCTGTTCGGGTTGGAGCGTCGTCTGGGGTGGTACGCCATCGGAGTATCGACCATCCCATATGTGATGATCCATTTCGGCAAGCCGATGCCCGAGACGTTTGCAGCCATCGTCGCCGGGGTGCTGCTGGGGTGGATGGCGCTGCGGACCCGGTCGTTCCTGTGGGGGGTGATGCTGCACTGGTCGGTGGCGATCACTATGGACATCACCGTGCTGAGTCGTGAGATCGGCCTCGTAGAGACGTTGAGCCGCATCTTCTAGCAGGGTGTTGCCGACGCCAACCAGGTCCCACCTGTCACGACGGAGGGGCATTTATGCGGGACCGTCCCACCGGAACGGCCCCGCAAGCGCCCCCGGTAGGATTCGAACCTACGCTCCCGGCTCCGGAGGCCGGCGCTCTCTCCCCTGAGCTACGAGGGCAACTGACGCGATCGTATCACGGTGATGGGAGCACTTCCCGGAGGTACGATGCCCGGAATCCCATGAGGTCCTCCGTGTACCCAGAATCCATCTACGACGGCATCTCGGCCGCTCTCGCATCCGCCCACGCCGACGGTTCGCTGGCATGCGACCCCTGTGATTGGGGGTTCACGGTGGATCGGCCCAGGGACCGTCGCCATGGGGATTGGGCCACCAACGCCGCCATGGTCGGCGCCAAACGGGCGGGTATGGCGCCCCGTGACCTGGCGGCCCTGATCATCGGCCACCTGCCCGAGATCCCCTACCTGGAGTCCACCGAGATCGCAGGGCCCGGCTTCATCAACTTCATCCTCTCGCTGGATTGGTACCTGGAGGTGCTCCGCACTGCAGCGACCGGCGGCCCCGACCACGGCCGCTGCGACGATGGCGCCGGCGAGAAGATCCAGGTGGAGTTCGTCTCCTCCAATCCCAACGGTCCGCTCCACATCGGTCACGCCAGGGGCGGGGTGGTCGGGGATGTGATCGCCAGGATGCTCGACTACGTAGGACACCCGGTCGAACGGGAGTACTACTACAACGACGCCGGCGGCCAGATGATCCGTTACGCCGCCAGTCTGGAGGCCTCCTACCGGATGGCGCTCGGGGAGGAGATCGAGATCCCCGAGGACGGTTATCACGGCAGATACGTCATCGACTGGGGAGCCGAGTTGGCAGCCGAGCGCGGAGATGCGCTGCTGGGCCTCTCCGACGACGAGCGTCAGACCGAGGTGCACGCCTGGGGTCTGGCCAGGGCGATGCGCGATATCGAAGAGACCCTCGAGATGATCCGGATCCCCTTCGATGTGTGGTTCAGCGAGAAGACCCTCCACGACAGGGGCGACGTCGACGCCGCCTTGCAGCGCCTGGACGATGCCGGGTACCTGTACCGGCAGGACGGGGCGGTGTGGTTCCGCTCCACCGATTTTGGGGATGAGAAGGACAGGGTGATCATCACCTCCGATGGCCGGTACACCTACCTGGCCCCCGACATCGCCTATCACCTCGACAAGTTCGCCCGTGGTTTCGCCAGGGTCATCAACGTCTGGGGCGCCGACCATCACGGCTACATCCCCCGCATGAAGGCCTCGCTGGAGGCACTCGGGTACGACCCCGACCGCCTGGAGATCGTGATCACCCAGATGGTCAACCTTTCCCGCAGCGGCGAACCGGTGCGCATGTCGATGCGGGCCGGAGAGTTCGTCACCTTCCGTGAGGGGATCGAAGAGGCCGGCGCCGATGCGGTCCGCTACTTCTTGGCCGCATACAGCCCCGACACCCCGATCACATTCGATCTCGACGAGGCCAAGCGGCAGAGCATGGACAACCCCGTGTACTACCTGCAGTACGCCCACGCCCGGATGCGAAGTCTGGAGGATTTCGCATCCGAGCAGGGAGTGGTGCGGGTGCCGATAGACGACGCCGATCTATCGCTGCTCGTCGACCCGGCCGAGATCGAGATGCTCAAGCAGTGCGACCGGTTGCGTGGGGAGGTTCGGGAGGCTGCGTTGCGCCGGGCACCCCACCGGATGACCTCCTACGGCTACGAAGTGGCGACGGCGTTCCACCGTTTCTACACCGACTGTCGCATCGTCACCGAGGATGCCGGCCTCACCCAGGCCAGGTTGTGGCTGGTCGAGGCGGCCAAGAGTGTGATGCTGGCCGTGCTCGGCCTGCTGGGTATCAGCGCCCCCGACCGCATGTAGGCCCGCCTACCATCCCCGCCATGTCTATTGGCATCGGCGTAGCGGGAGCAGGAACCGTCGGTGGGTCCCTGGTGCGGAGGCTCATAGACGACCGCTCCTCGATAGAGGCCAGGACCGGACTCGATCTCGTGGTACACAAGGTGGCCGTCCGCGATCTGGCCCGGCAGCGGCCTTTCACGGTGGCCGACGGGGTTCTCGGCGACCAACCACTCGACCTGATCGACGACCCGAATATCGACCTGGTCGTCGAGGTGATGGGCGGCACCGGTCTGGCAGGTGACCTGGTGCTCGGCGCTCTACTGGCCGGCAAGCCGGTGGTGACGGCCAACAAGGAGTTGATCGCCGCCCGTGGGCCCGAGTTGTTCGACGCAGCCGCGGCCGGAGGTGTGCCCCTGTTGTTCGAGGCGGCCGTCGGCGGCGGGATCCCCATAATCCGGCCCCTCACCGGGACGCTGGCCGGCGAGCAGGTGAACCGGGTGCTCGGCATCGTGAACGGCACCACCAACTACATCCTCACCCGGATGGCTGAGGATGGCGCCTCCTACGCCGATGCCCTCTCCGCCGCCCAGAGCCTCGGGTACGCAGAGCCGGATCCCGAGGCGGATGTCAGTGGCGCCGACGCCGTCTCCAAGGCTGCCATCCTGGCGGGTCTGGCGTTCGGCACCTGGATCGACGTCGATGCCGTCTACCGGGAGGGCATCGAGGGCCTGCGGCGCGCCGATATCGGCTTCGCCGCAGAGCTCGGCTTCGTCATCAAGCCGCTGGTCGTCGCCGAACGCACCCCCGGTGGGGTCAGCGTCCGGGCTCACCCGGCGATGATCCCGGCCGGGCATCCGCTGGCCTCCATCCGCGGGGCCACCAACGCCATTTTCATCGAGGGCTCTGCAGTGGGACAGTTGCTGTTCGCAGGCCCGGGGGCGGGTGGCGACCCGACCGCCACCGCAGTGCTCGGAGACGTCATCGATGCGGCCCGGGAACTGCTTTCGGGGGCACGGGCGTCGCCCCGCATCAGGGTCAGGCCCGCCGGCGTGGTCGACTTCGGGACCATCCCGACCAGGTGGTACGTGCGCCTGGAGGTGGCAGACCGGACGGGGGTGCTGGCCGCCATCGCGGCCGCCTTCGGGGATCACGGCGTCAGCATCAAGTCGGTCCGACAGGAGGGTCGTGGGGACCGGGCCACTGTGCTGATCGTCACCCACCGGGCTCCAGAGGCACAGCAGCGCAGCGCCGTCGATGCGGTGCGGGCGCTGGATGTGGTGGCCGAGGTCGGCGCGGTGTTCCGGGTCGAGAGCGACAAATCGTGAGTGGGTGGCCCGGTGTCATCGAGGCCTATCGGGATCGGCTTCCTGTGTCGGAGGCCACTCCGGTGATCACGCTGCTGGAGGGCGACACCCCCCTGATCCCCGCCCCGCATCTCTCCGATCTGACCGGCAGGAGGGTGCTGCTCAAGTACGACGGCACCAACCCGACCGGATCGTTCAAGGACAGGGGGATGACACTGGCGGTCTCCAAGGCGTTGGAGGGTGGCGCCGGCGCGGTGGCTTGCGCCAGCACCGGCAACACTTCGGCGTCGGCGGCGGCCTACGCGGCCAGGGCCGGAATCGAGTGCCTGGTGGTGCTGCCGGCGGGGAATGTGGCACTGGGGAAGTTGTCTCAGGCGATCCGGCACGGGGCGAAGGTCGTGGCCGTGCGTGGGTCGTTCGACGATGCGCTCGAACTGGTCCGCAAGGTGACCGCCGAGCGCGAGATCGTGCTGGTCAACTCGATCAACCCCTATCGAATCCTCGGGCAGCAATCGGGGGCCTGGGAGGTGCTCGATGCACTGGGGGAGCCGCCTGCCGTGCATGCCCTCCCGGTGGGCAATGCCGGCAACATCACCGCCTATTGGAAGGGGTACGGCGTCGAAGAGCGCCGCCCGGCCATGTGGGGATTCCAGGCGGCCGGGGCGGCTCCGATCGTGCTGGGGACGCCGGTGCCCGATCCCGAGACCATCGCCACCGCGATCCGCATCGGTGCGCCCGCCTCATGGGAGGGGGCGGTGACCGCCAGGGACGAGTCGGGGGGCAGGATCGATGCGGTCACCGACGATGAGATCCTCGATGCCTATCGCCTGCTGGCCGAGAAGGAAGGCGTCTTCGCCGAACCGGCGTCGGCGGCTTCGGTGGCAGGAGTGCTCAAGTATCGGGACGATCTGCCCGAAGGAACGGTCGTCTGCACACTGACCGGCCACGGATTGAAGGACCCGGACACGGCCCTCCGCGACGTGCCGCCGCCGGACCCAATTCCTGCGACGATCGAGGCGCTGACGGCCCATCTCGGCTGGTAGCGCAGACTCCCTGGGGAATCTGGCCTTTGCCCGAAGCGTTGTACCGTCTACAATGTCCGTTGCACGGGCTCTCGGCCCGGCGATTCCCAACGGAATACACCCGTCCATCGTGGTGCCTGATGGTGCCCGCTCGGACCGTTCTCTGACATGGAGGCATCGTTGAAGCTGTTTCTCGATACTGCGCACCTGGCCGACCTGAAGATCGCCGCCGACTGGGGAATCCTCGAAGGCGTCACCACCAACCCGTCCCTTGCGGCCAAGGAAGGCCTCGAATTCCCGGACCTGGTCAAGGCGATCACCGACCTGGTGCCCGGCCCGGTCTCCGCCGAAGTGACTGCCGAGTCCGTCGAGGACATGGTCGCCCAGGGCAAGGAGTTGGCGTCGATCGCCGAGAACGTCGTCGTCAAGGTGCCCATCACCAGGGAAGGCATCTCGGCCGGATCCCGTCTGGTGGCCGCGGGCATCCCAATCAACGTGACCCTGGTGTTCTCGCCCGCACAGGCGATCCTCGCCGCCAGGATCGGAGCCACCTTCGTCTCACCGTTCCTGGGCAGGGTCGATGACATCGGCAACAGCGGCCTCGAACTGCTGCGGCAGATCGTCGAGATCTATGCGATGCAGGGCTATGAGACCGAGATCCTCGCCGCCAGCCTGCGCTCTCCCCAGCATGTGGTGGACAGTGCCCAGACCGGCGCCGACATCGCCACCATGCCCTTCGGCGTGATGGACAAACTCTTCAACCACCCTCTCACCGATATCGGTATGGACCGATTCAATGCGGACTGGGAGGCCTACCAGCAGGCGCTTTCCGACAAGCGCAGCTGATCCGACGGCCGAAAGGACGCCATGACCACCAGAGCCAAGCTGCAGGAGAAAACCCTCGATGAACTACGTCAGATCGCGGCGTCGTTGGAGGTGCCCGATCACGAGGTGCTGCAGAAGACGAAGCTGATCGCCGCCATCGTCAACACCGACGGCTTTGAAGCCAGCAGTGAGCCCGCACCCATCGATCTCCCGGCAGTCGAGGTTCGCTCTACCGAGGGCGACGGCAAGGCCGCCGGATCGGCGTCAGGCTCCGCCACCGGGCAGAAGGCCGAGGAGGCCGCCGGGTCCGACAACGGTGAGAAGCCCAAGGGTGACGGGGGCCGGCAGAGTGACGGCGGCCAGAAGCCTCGAGACGGCGGCCGTCAGCAGGATCGGGGCGGCCAGCAGGGTCAGGGCGGTCAGAGCAGGCGCCGTCGCAGCAGCAGGAGCGGTCGTGGTGGTGGCCAGCAACAGGACTACGACGAGTCCGAACTGGAAGTGCGCGAGGGCATCCTCGACATCCTCCCCGAGAACTACGGTTTCCTGCGAGTCACCGGGTACAAGCCCGGTGACAAGGATGTCTACGTCTCTGCCAGCCAGGTCCGCAAGTTCGGGCTTCGCAAGGGTGATGTGATCAGCGGGCCGGTGCGTCCTCCCCGTTCCCAGGAGAAGTTCCCGGCGCTCACCCGCATCGTGACCGTCAACGACATGACCGTCGAGGAAGCCCGGAGACGCCCCAAATTCGGTGATCTCACTCCGCTGTTCCCCGACGTGCGTTTGCATCTGGAGGTCCCCGGCGAGCCGAACCACATGCTGGCGAGGATCGTGGACCTGATCGCTCCCATCGGCAAGGGCCAGCGCGGGCTGATCGTGTCGCCCCCCAAAGCGGGCAAGACCACGGTGCTCAAGGAGATCGCCAACTCGATCACCACCAACAACCCCGAATGCCATCTCATCGTGGTGCTGGTGGACGAGCGGCCTGAAGAAGTCACCGACATGCAGCGTTCTGTGAAGGGCGAGGTGGTGTATTCGACCTTTGATCGCCCCGCCGAGGAGCACTGCCAGGTCGCCGAACTGGCACTGGAGCGTGCCAAGCGCCTCGTGGAGGCGGGCACCGATGTCGTCATCCTGCTGGATTCGGTCACCCGTCTCGCCAGGGCCTACAACCTGGCAACCCCGGTCAGCGGCCGGATTCTCTCTGGTGGTGTCGATTCGACCGCCCTCTATCCGCCGAAGCGGTTCTTCGGTGCGGCCCGCAATATCGAGGAGGGCGGCAGCCTGACGATCCTGGGCACGGCACTGGTGGAGACCGGGTCGCGGATGGACGAGGTGATCTTCGAGGAATTCAAGGGCACCGGGAACATGGAGTTGCGGCTCGACCGCAAGCTCGCAGACAAGCGGGTGTACCCGGCCATTGACATCCCGGCATCGGGAACCCGCAAGGAAGAGCTTCTGTTCTCCACCAGCGAGCTTGCCCAGGTCTGGAAGCTGCGTAGGGTGCTGATGGCCCTTCCCGAGCCCGCCGCCGGGCTCGAGCTGCTGATCGATAGGCTCAAGAACGCCAAGTCGAATGAGGATTTCCTGGCCGAGGTGGCCAAGAACACCGCCAACGTTTGAGCGAGGAGACCAGGTTGAAGACCGACATCCATCCCGAGTACGGGGAGACCACCGTCACGTGCTCCTGCGGCAACACTTTCTCGACCCGTTCGACAGCGACGGGCGAGATGCACGTGGATCTGTGCAACGAGTGCCATCCCTTCTACACCGGCAAGCAGAAACTGGTGGACTCCGGTGGCCGGGTGGAGCGCTTCCAGCGCCGCTACGGCCGGAAGTCCTTCACCAGTGAGGAGAAGGGTTCCTCCAAGTCCGAGGAGACGCCCCAGGCTCCTGCGGAGTCCTAGGTGAGTCGCCCTCCCGGCGCCTCCGTCGGCGGTCAGGCTGTCATCGAAGGCGTGATGATGCGCGCCCCCAATCGGTGGGCAGTCGCCGTCCGTCGTCCCGATGGGGTCATCGAGTCCGTATCGCACGAACTTCCCCGCCTGTCGGCCAGGTCGCGATGGGCCAAGGTCCCGTTCGTCCGCGGTGTCCTGGTCCTCGTCGAGTCGCTGAGCCTGGGCATGCGTGCCCTCACCTGGTCGGCCCGCAAGGCCGGCGAGGAGGAGGACGGCGAGGAGATCCGCTCCCGCGACATCGCCGGGGCAATGCTTGTCGCCCTGGTGTTCTTCATCGCCGTGTTCATGGCGCTCCCTCTGCTCGTAGCCAGGGGTGCCGAGCATCTGTTGGACACCGACAGCACGATCGTGTTCAACGTCATCGACGGTCTGGTGAGGGTCGGGTTGTTCATCGGCTACATCTGGGCGATCGGCCGGTCGTCTGAGATCGCCAGGGTGTTCGAGTATCACGGTGCCGAGCACAAGACGATCTTTGCCTTCGAGGCGGGCAAGCCGCTGCAGATCGATCAGATCCGGCCGTATAGCCCCCGCCATCCCAGGTGTGGGACCAACTTCCTGATGATCGTCGTGGTCATCGCGCTGATCGTGTTCACCCTGATCGGCCGCCCGTCGTGGCCCTGGCTGATCGCCAGTCGCATACTGCTGGTTCCGGTGATCGCCGGCATCGCCTACGAGTTGCTCAAGGCCGCAGCCGAGACCTCCTGGCTTCGGGTGGCCTCCGCCCCCGGCATCTGGCTGCAGCGGCTCACCACCCGGGAGCCCGATGCCGAGCAGATCGAGGTGGCCATTGCCTCGTTGCTGGCGGCCCTCACCGATGAGGAGCGCTCCGAGGTCGAAGAGCGGGGCGCAATCTCCCCGGGGGCGCTGCAGGCGGAGGCGGGTTGATGGACGCCGGCCTGGTCGAGCGCCTCGAGCGTGCCGAGCAGGCGTTCGTTGCGGCCGAGGCCGAGATGGCAGACCCCGAGGTGGCCGGCGCCCCATCGAGATTCGCCGAGGTCGCCAAACGTTATGCCGACCTGCGTCCTGTGGTCGAGGCCTTCCACGCCTTGCGGGGGGCACTCGGCGAAGCAGAGGAAGCCACCGAGATGGCGGCAGCAGAGGCCGACCCCGAGATGATCGAGTACCTGCAGGCGACCGCAGCGGAGAAGGCCGCTGAGGCCGAGCGGTTGGAGACGAGCCTGCGGTTGATGCTGGTGCCCAAGGATCCCAACGACGAGAAGGACGTGATCATCGAGATCCGGGCCGCCGTCGGTGGCGACGAGGCGGGCATCTGGGCAGGGGACCTCAATCGTATGTACTCCCGCTACGCCGAGAGCCGCAACTGGGGGATCGAGCCGATCTCGGCCTCCGAGTCGGAGGCGGGCGGGTACAAGGAGATCACCTTTGCGGTGAAAGGCAAAGGGGCGTACAGCAGGCTCAAGTTCGAAGCGGGCCCCCATCGGGTGCAGCGGGTACCCAAGACCGAGTCCCAGGGCCGGGTGCACACTTCGATTGCCACCGTGGCGGTGCTGCCCGAGGTGGAGGCCGTGGAGGTCGAGGTGCACGACAACGACCTGGAGATCGACGTGTTCCGCAGCACAGGGCCGGGGGGGCAGTCGGTCAACACCACCGACTCGGCGGTCCGGATCACCCACAAGCCCACCGGCCTGGTGGTCACCTGCCAGGACGAGAAGAGCCAGTTGCAGAACAAGATCAAGGCGATGCGGGTGCTACGGGCCAGGTTGTTCCAGATCGAACTGGACCGACGCAACGCCGAACTGGCCGCCGACCGCAAGGCACAGGTAGGCAGCGGTGAGCGCGCCGAGAAGATCCGCACCTACAACTACCGGGAGAACCGGGTCACCGACCATCGCATCGGGTTGACCATCAAGCGCCTCCCCGAGATCCTCGAAGGCGACCTCGACGCCTTCATCGATGCCCTCACACTCGACGACGAGGCGCGCAGACTCACCGAAGGCGGTTGAGCCTGCCGCGGCGTCTTCTCCCCAGCAGGAAGCCGACCACGAACGCCACGCCCAGCGGGCGCCACACCCAGGCGAGGTCGCCGGGGCCGTCCGGGGCGTGCTTCGAGGCCCCGGGTCGAATCCGGAGCAGGTGGTATGAGGCGGTCGCTGTGGCTAGGTCGTCATCGCCGATCTGCTGTGGGCGGATGCCGATCAGTGGAGCAGCGAACCCGGAGTCGATCAGCACCCGTCGCATGAGATCGAGGCGGTGGGGATCGTTCGAGGCATCTTCGGCATGGGCCTCCCAACGGCCGTCGGGGAGCCACACGGCGATGTCGGGACGGGCGAGGACGTTGCGGAACCAGTCGGTGCGCCCGCCGAAGCCGGCAAGGCAGTAGAGGTCGCCGCCGACGACCGTGTAGTTGACGGGGGTGCGGTAGCGGGCACCGGTCTTGCGGCCGACGTGCTCGATGACCATCAGCCTGCCGAAGCCGCCCGGCCACATGCCGGCCATCCGCCCCAACCCGAGCCGCCACAGCAGCAGCATTCCGCGGTTCATGCGGCGGAACCCCTGCCGCAGGGCCTCGAGCGTCTCGGGTTCCGCGATGCTCGTATACCTGGGCGCCAGACCCGGTCGGGAGGTGGTGTGACGCGTCATGGGCCCAGTGAACCATGCCCGGCCCGGGATCGCCTGGAGCCGAACGGCACCGATCCGGTGGTACCGCTCGCCGGATCGGTCGGGCGCCGTCGAGAACGGCGAACGTCGCGATCGCCCCGGTGCTCTACAACCCCTCGATCTCGATCCTCTCCACACCTGCCGGTTCGAAGCCCAGGACCTGCCCGTAGAAGGAGATCTCTGACTTCAGGGTGCGGATCTGGTTCTCGGCCTTGCGGAAACCGTGGCCCTCGCCTTCGTATTCGATGAGGGCCACCGGGATGCCCCTGGCCCGCAACGCCTCGGCCATGATCGTCGCCTGCTCGGGCGGCACTACCAGGTCGTCGAGGCCCTGGAAGAGGATGACCGGGCAGGTGATCCCGTCGATGTGGTAGATCGGGGACCGTTCGTCGTGGAGGGCCTTGGTCTCGGGATACGGGCCGATCAGCCAGTCGAGGTAGCGGCTCTCGAATTTGTGGGTGTGCTCGGTCATCAGGCCCAGATCGGCGACCCCGTAGTGGCTGGCGCCTGCTGCAAAATCGTCCCGGAATGCCAGCACCGCCAGGGTCGTGTACCCGCCTGCGCTGCCACCCCGGATGGCGAGGCGTTCACCGTCGGCCTTGCCTTCGGCCACCAGGTGCTGAGCAGCCAGCGCACAGTCCCTGACGTCCACAACGCCCCAGGCTCCTGCCAGGCGCTCCCAGTAGGCCCGCCCATAACCGGATGAACCTCCGTAGTCCACGTCCACGACTGCGATCCCGCGGCTCGTCCAGTACTGGACCATCAAGTCCAGGTGGGTCTTCGTGGAACCGGTCGGCCCTCCGTGGCTGAACACCACCAACGGCGGCAACTCGTCCTCGGTGCCGGTGTAGTCGGGGTTGGTGGGCGGGTAGTGGAAGGCGTATGCCGGGCCATCGGGGGTATCGAAGGTGATCGTCTCGGGGATCGACAGGTAGGAGGGGTCCACACCGGGGTCGGGGATGAGGGCCAGTACCTCGGTGGCCCCGGTGACGGTATCCACCCGCACCACTCCGGGGAACCGGTCGGTGGCTCCGGCGAGCATGAAGGCGGCGTCGCCGCTCACTGCCATCTGTGGCTGCAGGTCGGTGCCGGGCGGGGTGAGGTCGCGGGTCGATCCATCCGGGGCGACCACGGTCACCCGCGGCCCCTGCGAGGTGGTGGCCACCGCCAGGACGGATCCGTCCCCCAGGATTCCGTAGCGCCGGAACCGGAAGACCCATTGGCATGCGCCGATGTCGCCCTCGATTTCGAGAACCGTTTCTATGCCGCCTTCCGTGGATCGGTACAGGTTCCACCACCCGGTGCGGTCCGAGGCGAAGTGGAGCACGCCGTCGGCGGACCACTCGGGTTGGAAGATCGACTCGTTCGTGCCCCCGGCCACCTTCATCGGCTCGCCACCGGTCGGCATGGTCCACAGCGTGGTGCCGTTCCAGGGCATGTTGGGGTGATCCCAGGTGATGAATGCCAGGGTCGTCCCGTCGGGGCCGAGTCGGGGGTTGGCGTAGAAATCGTGCCCGGAGGCGATCACCCTGGGGTCTCCGGAACCGTCCAGGGGGATACGGACCAGTTCGTTGACGGCTTCGCCTTCTTCGAGGTGACGTTCCCTCACCGCGATCAGATACCCATCTCCGAAGGTGAAGTCGGCGTAGCGCAATCCGGCCGGGATATCGGGAACCGGCGTGATCGGCTCCGGCCGGCCGCCTGGGCGGAACCGGTAGAGGCGCTGATCCTCGAACGAGGCTGCGTAGACGATACCGTCGTGCACTGCGTAGGCGCCGCCGCCGTACTCGTGTGCTCTGGTGCGGGCGTTGAACCCGGCCGGCGAGGCATCGGCCACGATCCCGTCCGCACCGCGCCTGACGATGGCGCTGCGGCCCCCCTCGTTGGGCCGGCTCTCCACCCAGTAGACATCGCCGCCATCGGACTCCACCGAGTCGCTGTAGCGAATCGAGGCTGCGCTGACGAGTTCGGGGGTGATGGGCGATTCCCAGGATCCGTATCGGGCTGCCTGCATGGGGTCTCCTCGGTGGCGCACACACGACGCTAGCCAAACCACGGGTAGCCACTTCCATCTGCTTTGATCGCAGGCATGGACCTGCCCTCCCACGAGATCGAACGCTTGACGGCGGCCGCTGCCGGCCGGTCCCGGCGCGTCCTCGATTCCGGTGACCTCACCTCCGAGCAGCAGGCCGTTCTGGGGGTACTGATCTCCCGGCGGGAGGCCGGCGAACCGCTGCAGTACCTGGAGGGGACCGCGGCCTTCGGGCCCATCGAGATAGCCGTAGACGGCAGGGCGTTGATTCCCCGGCCCGAGACCGAGGGACTGTGGGAGTTGGCGGTGGCCGCTCTGGGTGAGACCGGGCCGGGTACGACCGTCGTCGACCTCGGAACGGGCAGCGGGGCTCTGGCTCTGGCCTTGAAGCACGCGTTGCCGGATGCTCAGGTCTACGGGGTGGACGACAGCGAGGCGGCCCTGGCGCTCGCAGCGTCGAATGCCGGCCGACTCGGCCTCGATGTCGAGTTCCTGTGCGGCGATCTGTTCGAAGCCTTGCCTCAGCGGCTGATGGGACGCATCGATCTGGTGGTCTCCAACCCTCCGTATGTGGCAGAGGGGGAGTGGCGCGGCCTTCCGCCCGACGTGCGCGACCACGAACCGCGCCGTGCGCTGGTGGCCGGCCCTGTGGGTACCGAGGTATTGGAGAGAATCGCCGAAGACGCCTACTGGTGGCTCGGGGTGGGCGGCTACTTGCTTTGTGAGATCGGGGAGACCCAGGGCCCTGCGATGGAAATCGCCTTCGGCGCCTTCGACCGGGCGATTCGCCGGGACCTGACGGGACGTGACCGCTATGTGGTGGCCCGCAAGGGTTCGCCCTGCTGCGTGTGATGACGGCTTCCGTGGACCTGGCCGTCGCCGCATTGCTGGAGGGGCGGATTGTGGGAGTCCCCACAGACACCGTCTACGGCATCGCCGCCGACCCGTTCTGCGAGGAGGCGGTGGAGGCGCTTTTTGCGGCCAAGGGCCGCCCTGCGGTGAAGCCGATCCCGATCCTGGCCGCAGATCGGGAGCAGGTGATGCGGGTCGGGGTGCTCGACGAGGTGGCCCTCGACGCGGTCGCCGTGCACTGGCCTGGGGCACTGACCCTGGTGGTGCCCAGGGCCGACGGCCTCCCCGACTGGGTCGGCGATCCCGCAGCAGGCTCCGTGGGTGTGCGGGTGCCGGACCATCCGGCCGCCCTTGTCCTGCTGGCCGCTGCCGGCCCTCTGGCAGTCACCAGCGCCAACCGCAGTGGAGAGGCTCCTGCGGGCGACCATCATTCGGCGCGGGCATCGCTGGGTGGTGCGGTGGCCGTCTACATCGAGGGTTTCGGGGGTGGAGGTGCCGCGTCCACGGTCGTAGACCTGACCGGCCCAGACCCGAGAATCCTGCGGCCCGGTCCGATCGAATGGCCGGGGGCGTGAGGCACGGCCGGTCGGCCGGGCCTCCCGGGTACAATCGCCGCTCCCCAGGAGATCCGTCATGATCGATGCCCGACCCCTTGCCGAGGTCGATCCCGAAGTCGCCGCACTCGTCGGCGCCGAGGCCGAACGGGAGCGCAGCAACATCCACCTGATCGCCTCTGAGAACTTCGTGTCGCGCGCCGTCATGGAGACGAGTGGTTCGGTCTTCACCAACAAGTACAGCGAGGGATACCCGGGCCGGCGCTACTACGAGGGGTGCGTCAACATCGACATCGGCGAGAACCTGGCCAGGGACAGGGCGACCGCTCTGTTCGGTGCCGAGCACGCCAACGTCCAGAGCCACAGCGGCACCCAGGCCAACATGGCCGTCTACTTCGGCCTGCTGCAACCGGGCGATCGCATCCTCGGGATGTCACTCGACCAGGGCGGCCACCTGACCCACGGGTCGAAGGTGAACTTCTCAGGCAAGATGTTCGAGTTCTCGGGCCACGGCGTGGACCCTGAGACCGAATTGGTCGATATGGACGATGTCCGGAGGCGGGCGATCGAGGCACAGCCGAAGATGATCGTGGCCGGGTACTCCGCCTACTCCCGTGATCTCGACTGGGCTGCATTCCGCGAGATCGCAGATGAGGTAGGCGCCCTGCTGATGGTGGACGCAGCCCACACGATCGGTCTGATCGCCGGTGGGGCCCATCCCGATCCCGTGCCCCACGCCCACGTCGTCACCGGCACCACCCACAAAGCCATGCGGGGCCCTCGTGGCGGCCTGATCCTGTGCCGGGAGGAGTTCGCAGGCGCCATCGACAAGGGGGTGTTCCCCACCACTCAGGGCGGCGCCCTCAACAACCAGATAGTTGCCAGAGCGGTCGGCTTCAGGGAGGCGGCCACGCCGGCGTTCCGTGAATACGCCCGTCAGGTGGTCCTCAACGCCTCCGCTATGGCCGATGAGATGTCGGCCCGGGGCGCCCGTGTCGTCAGCGGTGGCACCGACAATCACCTCTTCCTGATCGACCTCCGTTCGATAGATGAGGACCTGACCGGCAGGGAGGCCGCCTCGGTGCTTGCCTCGGTCGGCGTGGTCCTCAACTCCAACCCCATCCCCTTCGACCCGCGGCCTCCCTACCGGGCCAGTGGGATTCGGATCGGCACCCCTGCGGCCACCACCTGCGGCATGAAGGAGGCCGAGATGAAGGCCACCGGCAGGCTCATCCTGGAGGCACTGAGGGGGCGAGCCGACGAAGGCCGATTGGCGGACGTGCGGGCGCAGGTGGCAGGGATCGCCGCAGCCAACCCTCCTTTCCCTCCAGATTTCCCGGGCCATGTCTGAACAGGGCACGCCGGAGCGGGGGGACGATGGCCGGGCGGTGAGCAGGTCGGCAGCCCATCATGAGGAGATCGGGCGGGCGGTGAGCCACACCGTCGAGGCCGGAGCCTTCTTCGGTTCGCTGATGGCCGGTTTGTTGCTCGGCTGGCTGGCGGATCACTTCCTCGACACGAGGCCGGCGTTTATCGTGGTCGGGATCGTGGCGGGTTCCGTCATCGGCTTCTGGAGGATGTGGGTTGTCTATTCCGGGGGGGACGACGGTGGACATTGAGGTGGCCCTGGCCCGCGACATCGTCAAGCGAACGCTGTTCGTGGGGCCGATCGCTGTGGGGGTCGCCTGGGCCATCCGGGGGCCCGTCGGAGCGCTCTCCGCACTGATCGGTGTGGCGATAGTGGTCGGCAACTTCCTGCTGTCGGGATGGCTGATGTCCACTGCCATAAAGATCTCGCTGAGCGCCTATCATGCGGCCGCGCTGTTCGGATTCTTGCTCCGTCTCGCCCTCATCGCCGGTGCGATGTTTGCCGTGGCGGCGCTGTTCGATGTGGATAGATATGCGATGGGGATTGCGGCTGTGGGGAGCTATCTGGTGTTGCTCACCCTCGAGGCAGTTGCCATGACCAGGAACACCGAGAGGGAAGCAGAGTGGACCAACTGATTCTCGCCAGTGGAAGCTGCGATCCCGCTAACGACATCATCTGTGCACCGGACAATGTGGTCGAACTCTTCGAGTTCACGATTCCGCTGTTCTCTATCGGCCCCTTCGATTTCACCAGGACCGTGCTGCTCACCTTCCTCGCCATGTTCGTGGTGCTGGCTATCTTCTACTTCGGCCTGCGCAAGCCGCGAGTCGTGCCATCCAAGTTCGGTGTCATGGTCGAGTCGGCGGTCGCCTTCGTGCGGGACGATGTGGCCAAGGGTGTGATCGGCCCTGAGGGAGCCACCTACACCCCCTACCTGTTGTCGATGTTCATGTTCTTGCTGGTGGCCAACCTCTTCGAGGTCACCCCCGGAATCAACTTCCCGGTCACCTCACGGATGGCCATCCCCCTGTTCCTCTCGCTGCTGACCTGGGTCCTCTTCGTGGGGATCGGTTTTGCCAAGAACGGACTGTCCTACGTGGGTGACATCGTTTGGCCGAGGATGGTCCCCCTGGCCCTGCGGCCCCTGGTGGGCCTCATCGAGATCGTGTCCACGTTCCTGCTCCGGCCCCTCACCCTGGCCGTTCGGCTCTTCGCCAACATGGTCGCCGGTCACCTGATGCTCACCCTGCTGCTGGCATCGGGTTGGATTTTCATGTCGAGCGTCGGAGATATCGGGTTCCGCTCCCTCATCGGGGTGCCCTGGTTCGCTTTCGGCCTCGGGATCTACTTGTTCGAGATCGTCGTTGCGGTGTTGCAGGCATACATCTTCACGCTGCTGTCGGCCGTCTACATCCAGTCGTCTATTCACCCCCAGCACTAAGGAGAGATCCAGATGGAATTGGAAGCTGCCAACGCTCTCAAGGGAGCCATCGCCCTGGTGGGATACGGCCTGGCCGCCGTTGGCCCGGGTATCGGTATCGGCATCGTGGTCGGCAATGCGATCCAGGCGATGGCCCGGCAGCCCGAGGCGGCGAATATGGCCAGGACCACCATGTTCCTGGGTATCGCCTTCACCGAAGCGCTGGCCCTGATCGGGTTCGTGCTGTTCTTCATCGCTTAGGAGCTGAGGATGTTGACATTGTTGGCGTCGGCTTTCTTACTGGCCCAGGAGGTGGAGACCCATGTGGAGGAGCCGCAGGGCATCGACCTGCTCATGCCCGAGACCTCGGAGTTGATCGCCGGCATCCTGGCATTCACGATCATCTTCTTCTTCGTGTGGAAGTGGGTGCTTCCCGCGGTCAACCGAACCCTGGAGGCGCGCCGCGAGGCGATCACCGGCCAGGTCACCGAGGCCGAGAAGACGAAGGCCGAGGCCGAGAGCCTGCTGGCGGACTACCGCAAGCAACTGGCTGATGCCCGGTCGGAGGCGAACAAGATCGTGGACGACGCCAAGGTCTCTGCCGAGGCGGTCAAGAGCAATATCGTTGCCAAGGCGCAGACCGAGGCCGCCGGGATCAACCTCAAGGCGCGCGAGGAGGCCGCCTCCGAGAAGGAACGCGCCGCAGGTGCGATCCGTGACGAGATCAGTGCCCTGTCGGTGGAACTCGCCTCCAAGGCCATGGCCGGGGCGGCAGACGAGGCCGCCCACCGCGTCCTGGTGGAGCAGTACCTCGAAGAACTGGACAGGATGGCGTAGATGGCCTCCGACGACCGTATCGACGGCTACGCCTCCGCCATCTTCGAGATCGCCAGATCTGAGGATGAGCTGGAGCGGGTCGGTGACGAGCTGTATCGCATCGCCCGCTCATTCGAGGCGTCCACCGAACTTCGAGACGCGCTCACCGATCGCAGGATCCCGATCGACCGCAAGCGAGCGGTTCTGGGGGACCTGCTGGACGATAAGGCATCGCCCCTCTCGGTGGGCCTCGTCAACTTCGTGGTCGGCGTCGGGCGTGCGGCCGATCTGCCCGCCATCGCCGACCGGCTGGCGGCCAGGGCCGCCGGTGAGCGGGATGCGGCCATCGCCGAGGTGCGCTCGGCCATCGAGTTGGATGACGAGACGGTTGCCAGGCTGGCGGCGGCGCTGAGCAAGGCCACCGGCAAGCGGGTGGAGGTGAAGACGGTCGTGGACCCGGCCGTCCTGGGCGGAATCGTCGCCCGTGTCGGGGACACGGTCATCGACGGTTCGCTGCGCCACCGTCTGGAAGAGCTTCGTGACAAATTGACCCACGGGTAAGGCAGGACGGATGTCTGAACTGACGATTGACCCCCAGCAGATCGCAGCGGTGCTGCGCGAGCACCTGGCCGATTGGGAGCCGGGGCTGGAAGCCGAGACGATCGGCGAAGTCACCGCCATCGGCGACGGTGTTGCGCGCGTTTCCGGCCTGCCCAACACCATGGCATCTGAGCTGCTGGAGTTCCCGGGCGGGCTGATCGGAGTCGCCCTCAACCTGGACGAGGACTCCATCGGCACCGTGATCATGGGTGAAGCCAGGCACATCCAACAGGGTGACCCTGTCAGGCAGACCGGCCGGGTGCTGTCGGTGCCCGTCGGTGATGCCCTGTTGGGGAGGGTCATCGACACGCTCGGCGTCCCGATGGACGGCAAGGGCCCGATCGAGACCACCGAGAGCCGGCTGATGGAGACCCAGGCGCCTTCAGTTGTGCAGCGCCAACCGGTCCGCGAGCCGCTGCAGACCGGTGTCAAAGCGATCGACGGCATGATCCCGATCGGCCGCGGTCAGCGTGAGCTGATCATCGGTGACCGTGGCACCGGCAAGACCGCGGTGGTGGTGGACACGATCATCAACCAGCGCGGCACCGGGGTGAAGTGCATCTATGTGGCAATCGGCCAGAAGGCGTCCACCGTCGCCGGGGTCATCGACGTGCTCGAGGAGCACGACGCCATGGGACACACGGTCATCGTCAACGCTTCGGCTTCGGCCGCGCCGGCACTGCAGATGTACGCCCCATACGCCGGCTCGGCCATCGGCCAGCACTGGATGTACAACGGCGAGCACGCCCTGGTGATCTTCGACGACCTCTCCAAACAGGCGGTGGCATACCGCGGGATCTCGCTGCTGTTGCGCCGCCCTCCGGGTCGTGAGGCCTATCCGGGCGACGTGTTCTACCTGCACAGCCGCCTGCTGGAGCGCTGCGCCAAGCTCAGCGATGATCTGGGCGGGGGTTCGCTGACCGGTCTCCCGATCGTGGAGACCAAAGCCGGTGATGTGTCGGCCTATATCCCCACCAACGCGATCTCGATCACCGATGGGCAGATCTACCTGGAGACCGACCTGTTCTTCTCGGGTGTGCGCCCGGCCATCAACGCCGGCATCTCGGTCTCCCGGGTGGGCGGCAACGCCCAGGTGAAGGGTATGAAGGAGGTGGCAGGCCCGTTGCGCCTGAACCTGGCGCAGTACCGGGAGTTGGAGGCATTTGCCGAGTTCGGCTCCGAATTGGATGCTGCCAGCCAGAGCCAGTTGGAGCGGGGCCGCCGGGTGGTCGAAGTGCTCAAGCAGCCCCAATTCTCCCCGGTGCCCGTCGAGGAGCAGATCATCCAGATCTATGCCGTGACCAACGGGTTTGCAGACGGGGTGGATGCGGCCCGGACCAACGAGTTCGTGGAGGCGCTCACCGAGTACGTCGACACCAGGAACCCCGACCTGATGGATCACATACGCCGAACCGGCGAACTGCCGGATACGGCGGTGCTGGACACAGCCATCGAATCCTTCGCAGCAGGGTTCGGAGGGGAGTAGCCCTTGGCGAGTGCCGAGCTCCGTCAGATCCGCCGCAGGATCCGCAGTGTGCAGAGCACGATGAAGATCACCCGCGCCATGGAGCTGATAGCGGCCTCGCGCATCGTCAAGGCTCGGCAGCGGGTATCGGCGGCCCAGCCGTACACCGGCAAGATGGACGACGTCATCCGAAACGTGGCTGCCGCGTCGGGCAGCGTTTCGCATCCGCTGCTGCAGCAGCGTGAGGTGAAGACGGCGGGTGTGCTGGTGGTCTCGTCCGACAGGGGCCTGGCAGGCTCCTACAACACCAATGTCATCCGGATGGCGGAGGCCCGCCTCATCGAGATGGGGGAGCAGGGCCTCGACGCCAGGGTCTACGCCGTGGGCAAGAAGGCCCAGAGCTACCTGAGATACCGCGGGTACCAGATCGAGCGGGCTTTCCTCGCCATCACCGACGCTCCCGGGTACGGCGACGCCAGGGCCATCGCCAACCTGCTGATGAACGACTACGCAGAGGGCACCATTGACTCGGTGGAGGCCTACTCCACCAGGTATGTGTCGGCGCTCTCCCAGACGGCCGGTCTGTGGCCGATCCTGCCGATCGCCCCACCCGAGAAGGAAGAGGGCGGGGCGACGTTCGGCTACTCGTATGAGCCCTCGGCCGATTCGCTGCTCGGGCTGCTGCTGCCCCGTTATGTGGAGGCTGCCATGTTCGGCCTGCTGCTGGACGCCTCGGCTTCGGAGCACGCGGCCCGCAGGCGTGCCATGAAGGCCGCCACCGAAAATGCCGAGGACCTGACCCGATTGCTTACCCGTCAGGCCAATCAGGCCCGCCAGGCGGAGATCACCACCGAGATCTCCGAGATCGTCGGCGGGGCCGAGGCCCTGATACAAGGTTGAGACAAGGAGAGACCGTGAGCGAACAGAGCGTCGGACGCATCGTCAAGGTTGCCGGACCGGTCGTGGACGTGGAGTTCCCGCCCGACGGCCTTCCCGAGATCTATGACGCCATCGAGTTCGAGTTCGAACTCGAAGGAGAGACCCAGCTCGTGGTCGCCGAGGTGGCCCAGCACCTCGGGGACGGCAAGGTGCGGGCGATCGCGATGAAGGCCACCGACGGCCTGGTGCGCGGCTCGACCGTCCGCAACACCGGCGATCCGATCTCGGTGCCCGTCGGCCCCAAGACCCTCGGCCACATCTTCAACGTGCTCGGCGAGCCGCTCGATGTCGAGAGCATCGAGTTCGACGAGCGCTGGCCCATCCACCGCCCGGCCCCACACTTCGCCGATGTGGGTGCTCAGCGTGAGCTGTTCGAGACCGGGATCAAGGTCATCGACCTGCTCGAGCCCTACGTCAAGGGCGGCAAGATCGGCATGTTCGGCGGCGCCGGAGTCGGCAAGACCGTCGTCATCCAGGAGATGATCCACCGGGTGGCCAAAGAGCACG
This sequence comes from uncultured bacterium, assembly GCA_965370535.1. Lineage (GTDB taxonomy): Bacteria > Actinomycetota > Acidimicrobiia > Spongiisociales > UBA11373 > JAHJML01. The sequence continues at coordinate 2,561 of CBDUUY010000008.1, read as the reverse complement.
GCGGCGTGTCGGTGTTCGCCGGGGTGGGGGAGCGGACCCGTGAGGGCAACGACCTCTTCCTGGATATGAGGGAGTCGGGCGTGCTGGAGAAGGCCGCACTGGTGTTTGGACAGATGGATGAGCCGCCCGGGGTCCGCCTCCGGGTTGCCCTGTCGGCCCTGACCATGGCCGAGTACTTCCGGGACGAGATGCACCAGGACGTGCTGCTGTTCGTGGACAACATCTTCCGGTTCACACAGGCAGGCGCCGAGGTATCCACCCTGCTGGGCCGTATGCCGTCGGCGGTGGGCTACCAGCCGACCCTGGCCGACGAGATGGGTGCGCTCCAGGAGCGGATCACTTCGGTGCACGGCCGTTCGATCACCTCGCTGCAGGCGATCTACGTGCCCGCCGATGACATCACGGACCCGGCCCCGCACACGACGTTTGCCCACCTGGATGCTATGACGGTGCTGTCCAGGTCGATCTCTGAGAAGGGCATCTACCCGGCGGTGGATCCGCTCGACTCCACATCGCGCATCCTCGATCCCCTCATCGTGGGCGAGGAGCACTACAACACTGCCATCCGGGTGCAGCAGATCCTGCAGCGCTACAAGGATCTGCAGGACATCATCTCCATCCTCGGCATCGACGAGTTGTCGGAGGAGGACAAACTCACTGTTGGCAGGGCCCGCCGCATCGAGCGATTCCTGTCCCAGCCCTTCTTCGTGGCAGAGCAGTTCACCACCATCCCCGGTATCACCGTGCCGCTGGATGAGACGGTCCATTCGTTCGAGATGATCATCAACGGCGAGGTCGATCACCTGCCGGAGCAGGCGTTCTACATGCAGGGCGGCATCGACGACGCGATCTCCAAGGCCAAGGAGATCGAGAAGGCATGACGGCGAAGACGTTCCTGCTCGAGGTGGTGTCCCCCGAGTCGATCGTGTGGTCGGGTCGGGCAGAGATGCTCATCACCCGCACCACCGAGGGTGAGATCGGCATCCTGGCCGACCACGAACCGACGATGGCAGCGCTGGCCACCGGCAGCACGGTCATCACGGCCGAGGGCGGCGATCAGACCACTCTGGCCATCCACGGCGGGTTCATGCAGATCCTCAACAACGAGGTCACCCTGCTGACCGACCGCGCCGAGGTCGTCGAAGGCAGTCGTGAGCAGGCCGCCGAGTTGGCCGAATCCCTCTCAGGGTTCGAAGAGGCCGACGAGGAGTAGACCTCTCCTTCTCCCTTCTTGTCCCGTCCATGGGGTGTGAGGGGTGTCAGGGAGTGCCCCTCTGGTCCCGACGCAGTGCCGGGGCTTGCCGAGATGAATCCCGGCAAGTCAACTTCTGTTCGGCCGGGCCGGCTACGTAGTGTTGGGCGAAGGCGGGTCAGAGGCCGGCGATCCCGAGCAGGAGAGTGGATCATGAGCGGAGTGTTGAGGCGGGCGCACGTCGGACTGCTGGTTGTCGACGTGCAGGAGAAGCTCGCCGATGTGATGCCCAGGCGAAGCGAGACGGTGGAGCACTGCGTGCGGCTCGTCCGAGGTTTCCGACGACTCGGCCTGCCGGTTCACGTGACCGAGCAGTATCCCGAGGGCCTCGGGCCGACCGTACCCGAACTCGAGAAGGTGCTTGGGGACATTGAGCCGCTCCGCAAGCTGACTTTTTCGTGCTGCGGCCTCCCCGAGGACGACGACAACCCGCTGGTGCGGAGGCTCGCCGACAGCCGCCTCGCTCAGGTGGTCATCTGCGGCATGGAGGCCCATGTCTGCGTGCTCCAGACCGCCTTGACGCTTCACGGCCGCGGCATCGAGGTACAGGTGGTCGAGGATGCCGTCTGCTCGCGCTCCGACTCACACCGCTCGAACGCCCTCGCTCGCATCGCCGCGGTTGGCATCGCCGTCACCAACTCCGAGTCGGTGCTGTTCGAGGTGCTCGAGACGGCTGAGGCGTCTGAGTTCCGTGACATCCTGCAACTGGTGCGCTGAGGCGCAGAACCAGACCGCGCGTACGACCCGGGATTGGTCGAGCTTGACGCAGACCATCAGCGGTAGGGTGAACATCCACCGGACGGGTTGGGCCCTCGGTGGGAGTCACTGTCTGCGGTTCCATGCTCCGGTGAGCCAAGGGAGGCAACATGATGCCGGATCGGGAGCAACCGGGCCTTGCGGTGCGTTGGCTCAAGGTGAGTTACATCGCCGGTGCCGTAGCCGACGGTCTCGTCGGCATCCTCATGCTGATCCCCTACTGGGTGGTGGAGGAGGAGTTCAGGTTCTCGATGGGTTTTGGCGCCTCGTTGATGTTCGGTTGGACGGCCCTGCTGCTGTGGGCATACCAGGAACCTCAGGAACGCAAGGGGATCCTGCTGCTGACGATCTTCCCGGTGATCACCGGGTTGGTGGCGACCCAGATCTGGGCACTCGCCGCCGATCAGATCGGTGTTCAGAGGGGTCTGCCGCCGCTGATCGGTTCGTCGGCCTTGGGCCTGCTCATGGGCTTCAGCTACTGGAAGGCCTCGGCCGCGGAGAATCGGGACCCCGGCTAGACGCCGATCGCGCTCGGAGCCCCGGATCGGGCCTT
>CBDUUY010000007.1:0-25721 GCA_965370535.1 uncultured bacterium | reverse complement strand
CCGGCGCTCGTGCACGAGGGGATCCCGTAGCTGCGCAGCATCTGGTTCATCCCGATGTGTCCCAGCGAGTTGACGACCGATCCGAACAGGGGACTGCCGCGGACCATGTCCATCGGTTTCAGCCCGTACTGGATCGAGAGCGGGGCACCCTTGCGGATCAGTTGAACCAATACCACCCAACCCATAACCATTGCTGATTCCAGCACCAGGCTCCCGGCGGTGGTCATCGGTGACTCCGCCCCCATGGTGAGCCCGACGGTGGGTTGGATCGGCATCCCCGCCTCGACGTAGCGGATCGTGGCGTCGATCGACTCGGCGAAGATCGTGAGCGGTGCGGCGGCATCCAGTTCGGGTTCCAGGTCGATGCCGAGATCGAGCGCCACCTGGATGGCGAAGACATCGACGTCCTTGGCGTACCCGTAGTGCTGGGCCTTGCCGGAGTAGCGCAGCCCACTGGCCAGCGTCTCCAGGAACGTCATGATCGGCGGAACACCCTGCAACTCGGTGTACGAGAAGATGGCATCCCCCATGTGACAGTTCTCCAGGGTATCGGCGACGATGGTCGCCTCGCGGTGCTCCCTCATGGTGGCGGGGCGGGTCTCCCAGGTGTCGAGATCGACATGCCGCATCCCCATGCCCTGCATGAAGTAGAGAGTGTCGCCGCCCACCATCAGATCACTGTGACCGTCCCGGGCCCGCACGATGTAACTGCTCGGCGTCAGGCGCAGGCACTCCTCGGCCAGCCACGCCGGAATCCGCACCCGCATCTCTTCCCGATCTACCCGGCAGCCCGCATCGGCGAACAGGTCGAGGGCGCCTTCGTGCTCGATGCGTATGCCCGTCTTCTCGAGAGTGAACAACCCCCCGCTGTGGATGGTCTCCAACTCCTCGGGACTCAACGTCTCCAGCGGACTCATCGACCGGGTGAAACCATCCAACATCGAGCACCTCCACGATCGCTGCCGAACCCGGCTCTCCACCGGGGGAATCCGGCTACTTCTGCGAGTGGATCACCGCGCAGTTGTCGCCTGTCATCCCCGCCCCTAGACTACCTATCGGTTGATAGACTCGCTACCCGAAGCGTCAAAGGAGACGGATGGGATCTGCACGGAGGCACCGGCCAACGGCGGAATCGAAACCCATCGTTCGCGCCCCATCGATCCGGAACGGCAGCGCAGGATCCCCGACCTCGGATGAATGCTCGGCGTCCGAAATCCCCGGCACCCGATCCATTGCGGACCCACTCGCGAGCAACGGTCTCATGAGCAAGGCAACCGGCCGTCGGGTTTCCCGGCTACTCCGGTGAATCGAAAGGAGCATCCGATGACGGATCAGACACTCGCCGACCTGGCCAGAGCGGTCAAGGAGTTCGACGGCACCGCTGCCGCTGCACTGGCCGCCCAGGCGCTGGAGGCGGGGACCGACCCGAAGGATGTCCTGGATGTCCTGACCGATGCAATTCGGGAAGTGGGCGATGCTTTCGGAGCCGGAGAGCTGTTCTTGCCCGAACTGGTCAGCGCCGCAGAGGCCACGCAGCAAGCGATGCCTGTCGTAGAGGAGGCCTTCAAGGCCGGGGGCGGATCGAGGACGAGCGCCGGCAAGGTGGTCGCCGGGACCGTGGCCGGAGACATCCACAACATCGGCAAGACCATCTTCTGCACCCTCCTGACGGCCGGCGGCTTCGAGGTCATCGACCTTGGCATCGACGTCCCCGTCGACAAGTTCGTGGAAACGGTTCGCGAAGTGCAGCCCGACGTCGTGGCGATGTCGGCGCTGCTGACTATCACCGCCCAGGAGCAGAAGCGCGTGATCGCTGCGCTCGACGAGGCCGGACTCCGGGATGGCCTCAAGATCATCGTCGGCGGCGGAGCGATCAGCCAGCCGTTTGCCGAGTCGATCGGCGCCGACGGGTATTCGCCTACCGCCCCCGGTGGCGTCACGCTGACGCGGGAGTTGCTGGCCGGATAGAGGAGGTCTCCACATGTTGGATGGATTCACGCGCGCCTTCCCGCCTCTGAAGTTCATGACGGCCGAGCAGGAAGAGACCGTCCACAAGGGTGCGCTCTTCACGCTTCAGAAGACCGGCATGCAAATCGAGCACGACGGCGCCCTTCAACTGCTGGCCGACGCCGGATGCGACGTCGACATGGAGTCGAAGCGGGTACGGATCCCACCGTGGCTGATAGAGGATTCTCTCCGCAAAGCGCCGAGCAACTTCCGGCTGAAGGCCCGCGACCCGCAGAACGATCTCGTGATCGGGGGCGACACGGTTCACTTCATGCAGGGGATGGGGATGCGCTTCGTGGACCTCGAGACCTGGGATACCAGGCCGGCCACTGCGTCCGAGCATCGCGAGGCGATGATCGTGGCCGACGCCCTGCCCAACCTCCACCTGGCAGAGGGGTGGGAGATCTACACCGACCGGCGCAACATCCCGCCGGTCATGGGGATGCTCGAAAACCTGGCCAGCGCGCTCCGCTATTCCTCGAAGACACAGGTGGCCGGAAACATCCAGGACACCGAGATCTTCGCCATCCAGATGGCGCAGGCCGTCGGCGCCGACCTCTTCCCGGAGATCGAGCACGCCTGTCCCCTCACCATCCAGTCCGGTGGTGCGGAAGCGGCCTTCCGGTACGCAGAGGCGGGAATGCCCTTCGTGCCGGCTCTGTCTGTCAACCAGGGGGCGACCGGCCCGGCGACTCTCGCCGGAGCCGTGGTGTTGAAGGTCGCCGAGTTGATGGCCTGGATCGTGATGGCCCAGGTGCACACGCCGGGGGCGCCGATGGCGATCCACCACGGCATCTCGCCCATCGACATGAGGACGGGCAACAAACTCCTGGGGACCCCGGCGCGCGGCATCGGCACCGGCATGATGAACCAGATGCTGCGGCGCTACGGCGTCCCGATCTGGTCGAACACCGGGTTTGCCAGCAACTCCAAGAAGATCGACTTCCAGGCCGGGTACGAGAAGTCGTTGGGCACGCTGTTGTCGGCGCTGTCGGGCGGCCACGTGCAGATGTACCAGGGCGGCTCCAACGTCGAACTGATGTACAGCCCGGAGATGTCGGTCATGGAGGACGATGTCGCCGGTTGGATCGGCGGGGTGCTCGAGGGGCCGATCTTCAACGACGAGACGCTGGCCATCGATCTGATCAACGAGGTCGGGCCGGTTCCCGGCCACTACATGGCCAAGGCCCACACCAGGAAGTGGTGGAACAAGGAAGACACCTTCCCGGCGGTGGCGGACACCGAGTCCTACTCGACCTGGATCACCTCGGGCAGGCGAGACATGCTCGACCTCGCCAAGGAGAAGGTGGCCGAGATCCTGGAGACCCACAAGCCGACGCCGCTGACCGATGCCCAGGAGCAGGCGATCGAAGACGTACTGACCGAGGCACGCACCCACTACCGGGGCAGAGGCCTGATCACTGATGCAGAATGGTCGTCATACATGGAGGAGTTGAGCCTCGGCGACGGGAGGTAGCACCCTGTCGAGCGACCAGCGGGTTTTCTACAACGGATCGATCTACACAGCCGACCTCGCCGGGTCGCTGGCCGAAGCCGTCGCCGTGAGCGGCGGCCGGATCCTTGCGGTTGGCGCCGACCGGGAGGTACTCGCCGCATACCCGGACGTCGCCACGGTGGATCTGGGCGGGCGGACGATGGTCCCCGGGTTCATAGACCCCCATTGCCACTACCTGGCCACCGGGGAATCGTTGATCTCGATCGATTTGCGTTACCCCGGTGTCGCATCCGTCGAGGACATGGTCGCCGCCGTCGCGGCTTCTGCAGCCGAAACCCCCGCCGGCGAATGGATCAACGGCGCCGGGTTCGACCACGCCAAGTACGACGCCGCACCGACCCGCTGGGATCTGGACCGGGCGACCACCGAGCATCCGGTCGGTCTCATGCACGTGTCCGGCCACTACCTGCTGGTGAACAGCCTGGCACTCGAACTGGCGGGGATCGACGACGACACCCCGGACCCGAAGGGGGGCCGCATCGAAAGGGATGCGGATGGGCGGGCCACAGGGCTCTGCCAGGACAGCGCGCAGGGTCTGGTGCAGCCGGTGGCTGTGGACATCGGGTCGCACGGCACGAACTTCCACGTCGCGGCCCCCATGGATGATCTGGTGGCGGCGATCGAGCGAGCGGGCATTGCCTACCTCTCAGCAGGGCTGACCACGGTGGCCGATGCCCAGGTCACCAAGCGCGAGATGGCCGCCTACCGCGAGGCCAGGCGGCGCGGCACCTGGTGGGTGCGGACGGTATGCATGCCGCTCTCCCATCAACTCGAGGACTACAGGGCTCTGGGCCTGGCCGGGCCGTTCGGAGATGACATGCTCTGGATCGGGCCGATGAAGTTCTACATGGACGGCTCCATGATCGGGGGGACCGCCGCCTTCCACGAGCCCTACGGCGAGCACGGCGAGTACACCGGCCTCTTCTATCACGAGCCCGATGAACTGCGCTCGATGGTGGTGGAGGCCCATCGCCAGGGGTGGCAGATAGGCATCCACGCCCAGGGCGACCGGGCGATCGAAGCCGTCATCGATGCATATGAGGCTGCCATGGATGCAGATCCGCGGCCCGACCCACGCCACCGCGTCGAGCACTGCGGGTACCCCACTCCGGCGCTGCTGAGGCGGATGGCCGAACTGGGGGTCATCGCGGTCAATCAGCCCAGCTTGCTGGTGGACAGCGGGGACGAGTTCCTGTCCAGGCTCGGCGAGCGGAGCGAGTGGCTGCAGCCGATGCGGGCCGAGATCGAGGCCGGGGTTCACTTCGTGTTGAGCAGCGATTCGGACGTCTGCTCGTTCCGACCGCTCGACACGATCGCCGCTGCGGTTCTACGGCGCACGCTCGGGGGCGAGGTGATCGGCGCCGATCAGGTGATTACGGTCGAGGAAGCCGTGCGAGCCCACACCATCGATGCGGCTTTCTCACTCCACGCCGAGGATCGGCTCGGGTCCATCGAGCCCGGCAAGTACGCCGATCTGACGGTCATCGACGGCGACCTGTTTGCCGTTCCGGCCGAGCAGATCAACGATCTCGATATCTGGATGACGGTGCTCGGCGGAGAAGCGGTCTACGACCCGTCCGGGTCGGCGGAACCAGGCGAAGACCGGCCGGCGTGACCTTTCGGATGCCTGCCGAGTGGGAGCCGCACGAGCGGTCGTTGATGGCTTGGCCCACCGACAAGCGGAGCTGGGGTCGTCACCTCGAGGCAGCCCGCGGTGTCTACGCAGGATTGGCCGAGGCGATCCTCGAATTCGAGCCTCTCACGATGATGGTCAACACGGGTGAGTTGGACAGCGCCCGCAGGACTCTCCCCGGCCGAGTGGATCTGGTCGAGATCCCCTACAAGACGGCCTGGGTGCGCGACTCGGGACCGTTCATCGTCATCGATGACGAGGGGGGAAGGGCAGGAGTCGAGTTTGCATTCTACGGATGGGTGTAGTGGTTCGGCCCCCACCGGAAGACGGCGGCCGGTGCCGCTGCCGTTCTCGAGCACCTCGGAATCGACCGGATCGAATCGCCGATGGTGCTCGAAGGAGGGGCGATCACCGTGGACGGCGAGGGCACGCTGATCACCACCGAGCAGTGCCTCCTCAACCCGAACCGGAATCCCGGCATGTCCAAGGCCGATATCGAACGCGAATTGGGCGACCGGCTCGGTGTGGAACGCGTCATCTGGCTGCCCCTCGGGATTGCACAGGACCTGGTCACCGACGGTCATGTGGACGCCGTCTGTACCTTTGCCCGCCCCGGAGTGGTGGTGTTCCAGGCCTGCGACGATCCCGGCGACCCCAACTACGAGCGGATGGCCGCCAACCGGGAGGTGCTCGATGCAGCCGTCGACGCCAGGGGACGGCGCCTCGAAGTAATCGATCTTCCGCCACTGCCCGGTGAGCAATTCGACGGTGTCGATGTGGGGGTCGCTTACGCCAATCTCTATGTGGTCAACGGCGCCGTGATCGTGGGCGTCGGCGGGTTCGACACGGACGCAGAAGCGATCGAAGTGCTCCGCGGCGCGTTCCCCGACCGGGAGGTCGTCGGCATCCCCGGGACGCTGTTCTCCTATGCAGGAGGCGGGCCCCACTGCACCACCCAACAGATTCCCAGCACCGGAGGGCCGGCATGACCGATTTCCGACTGATCAGCCGCATCGACGACCCGCTGCCCTCGCCGCTGCGAGTCGACCCACCGACCGGCCGGTCGCTGCGGATCGGTGCGGTGCAGTGCGCCTGGGGCCCCGACCCGGACGCGCACCGCGCCACGCTGGCCGAGGGCATCAGGATGGCCGTCGGCCACGGTGCCACCGTGGTATGCCTCCAGGAACTCACCCTCGCCCCCTACTTCGCGATCAAACCGGATGCCTTCGACCTGGCCGAGCAGTACATCGAGGACATCGGTGACGGGCCGACGACCGCATTCGCACGGGAGATGGCGGCGGAGACCGGCGTCATCGTGCACGCCTCGCTGTATGAGCGAGACCCAGAGGGGATCGGATTCAACACCGCCATTGCGGTGGAACCGGGCGGCAGGGTTCTGGCGCGCACCCGCAAGATCCATATCCCCCAGTTCACCAACTACCACGAGAACATCTACTTCGCCCCCGGCGACACCGGCTATCCGGTGATCGACCTCGACGGGGCCCGATTCGGACTCCCCACCTGTTGGGACCAGTGGAGTCCCGAATTGGCGCGCATCTACTCACTGGAAGGCGCCGAGATCATCGTCTACCCCACCGCGATCGGACTGGAGTCCGACCACTCCGATCTGGACTCGCAACCGATGTGGCGGCACATGATCACAGCCAACGGCCTGGCCAACGGAACGTTCATGGTCGCCGTCAACCGGATCGGCGTGGAAGGCCCTCTGGACTTCTACGGCTCGTCATTCGTCTCGGATCCTTACGGCCGGGTGATCGTCGAAGCGCCCCGGGATGAACCGGCGGTACTGGTCGCCGACCTCGATCTCGACCAGCGCAGAGATTGGTTCACCTGGGGCATGTACGACACCCGCCGCCCCGATCAGTACGGGCGCCTTGCTGATCCGGCAGACCCCATCCCCTGAGACACCCCGCGGATCCAGAGGATTGGCAGGGAGATCTGGTGCAGGGTCGACGGCGAAGATCGTCCGGGCCGGACCATGGGTCAGATCTCACCGCCGAGTCACGGGTACGAGGGTGAAGACGGAGGCACCTGCCAAGGAAGTGGGTCCGCAACCGTCGAATGACCGCGACGTCGCCAATCGCGTCTGAATCCTGCCTGGGCGGCGTGACGTTCGTCCCGACTCGCCCCGGTTTCTGGAGGTGTCGCCTGGCCCGATGCGCTGCCGGCGCGTCCGCCGTGTCCATGCGGCACGCCTTGCGGGAAGCGGCGTTTGGGGCATGGGACCTATGTCCTTTCGAATGGAACCGGGGTCCCGTAGCCCGGCACGATGCCTCCTGGAGGCACACACGCAGTCGGCTCATGCGCGAGACTTCCCTCCACCGACGGCGATGCTCCGGCAAGTCAACCTATCGACTGATAGGATCGATCCTGGATTGGACACTGAACGGATCAGTCAAGACCACTTGGAGGTCAGACCCATGAGATTCAGGAATACAATCGCACTCGTTGCAGTGCTGGCGCTACTCGCATCAGCGTGTGGCGACGACGCCGCGACGACCGAGGCGACTACGGCGACGACCCAGGCTGGTGAGACCACCGAAGCCACGACGGCTACTACCGCCGCACCGGCCGACGCCGGTACCTTGCGGGTGGCTCGCTACGAGTCGTTCTCCAGTTGGGACGTGGACGCGGCGGCCGCCTATGCCGACTACCAGTCCCACTTCACCGTGATGGAGGGCCTGCTCCGCTTCGGTGCCGACGGACGGTCGGTGGAACCCGGCCTGGCCGAAGACTGGGTGTGGGACCCGGACGCGTTCACCTGGACGTTCACGCTGCGCGAGAACGCCCGGTTCAGCAACGGCGACCCCGTCACCTTCGAAGACGTCGCGTTCTCGCTGGGCGTCTGGCAGGAGGGCCCCAACTTCGGTGCCAGCTATGCCAGCATCATCGGCATCAGCGGCGGAGGGAGGACGGTCGTCTTCGAGTTGATCGACACGGACATCACGATTCTCCCGTTCCTGGCCGCCTCGGTCTCAGGCGTCATGCCCAAGGACTACGCAGGGATGACCCGTGACGAGTTCCTCGTCACCCCCATCGGCGCCGGCGCCTATCAGGTCGATGATTGGTCGGTGGGCGGCAGGATGGTCCTCAGCGCCAACCCCTACTTCTACGATCCGGAGCGCCCCTACTACAAGACGGTGATCATCGACACGGTCGCCGACGAGACCGAACGTCAGATCCTCTTCGAGGGTGGCGACGCCGACATCGTCGAGTACCTGTCGCCGACGATCGCCCCGCAGTACGACCAGGCCGACGTCTATCGGGCGCAGTCGCATGCAGTGTCGCACATCGGCCTCAATGTGTTGCGGCCGCCGTTCGACGACGTGCTGGCCCGCCGGGCGGTTGCCTATGCGATCGACTATCAGGCAATCGCAGACAGTCTGGCGCCGTATTTCGGACTGCCCTCGGGCATCCTGGCCCCCAACATCAACAACTGGGCGCCGCCGACCAAGCCGTATTTCCGTCGGGATCTCGACAAGGCCAGGGACTTCCTCGCCCAGTCGGCGGCGGCCGATGGTGCCACCGTGGAGTTCATCTACGACGTTGGCAGCGATCTGGATACCCTGATCGGGCAGATCGTCCAGGCCAACCTGGCCGAGATCGGGATCACGGTGACCCTGAGCGGCCTGGAGACCGGGGCGTTCCTCGATCGTGCCTTCACGATCGACGGCGACATCGCTTCCTGGAGTTACGGAGCGGTCAGCCCCGACATCTCCGATCCGATCAGCTGGGTCGCGGTGACGGGTTGGCTCTTCTCCGGCTACGAGACCGACACGCTGTGGACCGACTGGTACGAGTACTCGATTTCCGCGACTGCGGAGGAGGCTCAGGCCGTGATCGCCAGGGTCCAGGATGGTGCGTTCGACCAGGCAGCCGCCATCGCAGTGGCGGAAGGCACGTTCCTGCATGCCGTGAATCAGGACCTGGTCGGGTTCGCTTCGGCGCCGTGGGGCCTGCACTACTACGACACGATCGCTCCCGGCAACTAGACAGTTAGACGACAGCGATGACCGGCACCGTGCGCGAGCACGGTGCCGGTCATCCGGCCAACTGAGAGGACGGGACATTGGGCAGGTTCGGGTTCGTGGCGAAGCGCCTGCTGCAAGTCATCCCGATGCTGTTCGGCATCGTCCTGGTGGTGTTCATGGTGCTCCAGATCACCCCCGGGGATCCCGCCCGCCAGATCGTCGGACTGAGGGCATCCCAAGAGGAACTCGACATCGCCCGCGAGGAACTGGGGCTCAACGACCCGGTGATCGTCCAATACGCCCGATATGTCGGCGATGTGCTGACCGGTGACCTGGGCTACTCATACAAATCCCGTCAGCCGGTCACACGGATCATCGCTCCACGCATCGTGGTCACCGCCTGGCTGCTGTTTGCCGGGGTCCTCTTGACGCTGCTCATCAGCGTGCCGCTCGGAGTGTTGGCGGCCTTACGCAAGGACCGTCCCACCGATCACATCATCCGAGGCCTCGGCCTGGTGGGACTCAGCATGCCATCCTTCTGGACGGGTGTGATCCTGCTGTTAGTCGTTGCGCTGAATGTCGATTGGATACCGCCCGGAGGTTTCGGGGAATCGCTGGGCGATCATTTCCTGTCGATCATGCTCCCGGCGCTGACGCTTGCCATCGCATCGGCGCCCTTCATCATCCGCGGCCTGCGCGCCGCCATGATCTCTGTCATGGAGTCCGAGTACATCTCGACCGCTCGCTCGGTCGGTGTCGCCGGCGGCCGCCTGGTGCGCCGCTTCGTGCTTCGCAACGCTGCCGGGCCCGGCGTCACGCTGGTGGCCCTCGAGATCGGGTATCTGCTGTTCGGGGCGGTCGTGATCGAGACCACGTTCGCACTGCCCGGCGTGGGGCAAGGCATCGTCATTGCGGCCCGCGCGCGCGATCTGCCCACGGTGCAGGGGTACACACTCCTGTTCGCCCTGGTGGTGGTCGCTGTGTACCTGATCGCCGACATCATCAGGGCCATCCTCGACCCGCGAGTGGAGATCGAAGGATGATCGACTCCACCGCCCTCCCGCCGGAGATGTCAGAAGACGCCGAACTGATTCCGATCGACGACCGCAAGGTCTGGCAGCGGTGGCCCAAGAAAGTGTGGGTCGGACTGGCGATCGTTGGTGTCTACGTCCTCATCGCCATCCTGGCGCCGCTGCTGGCCCCCTACGACCCCCTCGCCATCGAACCGGCCAACAAACTCGCCTCGCCGACGGCTGGTCATTGGTTGGGGACCGACGAACTGGGGCGCGACGTCCTTTCGAGACTGATCTACGCAACCCGGATGGACCTCCCGATCGGGTTCCTGGGGGCGCTGCTCCCCATGATCCTCGGCACGATTCTCGGGGCCCTGGCCGGCTTCTTCGGACGTTGGGTTGACACGATCGTCATGCGGACCGCCGATGTCTTCCAGGCCTTCCCGGCCTATATCCTCATCATCGTCCTCGTCTTCGCCATGGGGCAGGGGCCGACCTCGATCCTGGTGGCCTTCACCGTCCTCGCCTGGGTGGTCTACGCGCGGATCGTCCGGGGTGAGATCCTGCGCGTGCGAGATCTGGACTACGTGCATGCCGCACGGGTGGCCGGCTTGAGCAAGATGCGAATCCTGAGAGTCCACGTGCTGCCCAACTCCATCAACCAGACGCTGGTCTACCTGCCGTCGGATATCGTCTTCGCCACTCTGGCGCTGGCTGCCTTCTCGTTCCTCGGCCTCGGCATTCCGCCACCGACCCCGGAGTGGGGGGCGATGATTGCTGAGGGCCAGCCGTTCATCCGCACCAACTGGTGGCTCGCCACCGTGCCCGGCCTGGTCATCGTGCTCTTCGGGTTGGGCATCTCTCTGGTCGGAGAGGGACTCGAGGAGAGGCTGCACGGATGACCGAGCGCCTTCTGGAGGTCAGCGATCTCAGCGTCACCCTGAAGCGGGCCGGCAAGGCGATCACGCCGGTGGACGGCGTCTCTTTGGCCATCGAGCGCGGCGAGGCTCTCGGAATCGCCGGGGAATCAGGCTGCGGCAAGAGCCTCACCCTCAAGGCGATCATCGGTTTGCTCCCGCCCGGTGCGATCGTCGGCGGCGATCTCCACTTTGCCTTGGACCAGGACGAGCCGATCCCCTACACCCCGGCCGACGTGCACGGGCACGGGATCTCAATCATCTTTCAGGAGCCGATGACCGCGCTCAACCCGACCATGCGGGTTGGCGACTTGATCGCCGAGGGCCCCAAGATCCATCACGGTCTCGACAGGAAGGGCGCCCGTGAGCGTGCTATCGAACTGATGAGGCTCGTGGGGATTCCGTCGCCTGAGAAGCGGGCCCGGATGTGGCCCCATCAGTTGTCGGGAGGGCTTCGGCAGCGTGTGATGATCGCCGCGGCGCTCTCCACCGAGCCCAAGTTGCTCCTGTGCGACGAGCCGACGACGGCCCTCGATGTCTCGATCCAGGATCAGATCCTCGGATTGCTGCAGGATCTCCGGGCCCGTCTGGACATGTCGATCATCTTCGTGTCGCACGATCTCGCCGTCCTCGGCGAACTGTGCGACAGGATCGCCATCATGTATGCCGGCGAGATCGTTGAGACCGGCCCGGTCGATGAGGTCTTCACCGACCCCAGGCATCCCTACGCCGAGGCTCTGATGACTTCGGTCCCCTCCTTCCATGCGACGGCGGAGAGATTATGCGGAATCGATGGCGCTCCACCGGATCCGGCGTCGTTCCCGGATGGCTGCCGATTCCGGCCGCGCTGTCGGTACGCCCAGGAGGACTGTAGGGCAGCGGCATACCGGTTGGCCCCGATCACCGCCGACCGGGCGACCGCCTGTATCCATCCGGAACTCCTCGCCGGGGTGGGCTCATGACGAATCTCCTCGAGATCAAGGGTCTGACCGTCAAGTTCCGGGTCGGGTCGGCCCTCGTCGCCAAGCTGAAGGGCGAACCCGTCCCAGACCTGGTCGCTGTGGACGACATGACCTTCTCGGTGGGACGAGGCGAGTCGCTCGGGATCGTCGGCGAATCCGGCTGTGGGAAATCGACTCTTGCCCGAGCGATCACCGGTCTCGTCCTGCCATCCGCCGGAACGATCTCGCTCGACGGCATACCGTTCACCAAGCGGCGCCCTCGCTCGACGATGCGCCGCATTCAGATGGTGTTCCAGGACCCCAGTTCTTCACTCAACCCATCGCTGACGGTGAAGCGCACGCTCGCCGAGCTGCTTCGAGTGCACAAGATCGTCCCCAGGGATCAGATCGCCAACCGGTGCGCCGAACTCATGGACCTGGTCGAACTACCGAGATCGTTGCTTTTGTCCAGGCCCCGCAGCCTCTCAGGCGGCCAGCGGCAACGGGTCGGCATCGCCAGGGCTCTCGCCCTGGAGCCCGAGGTGCTGATTGCAGATGAGGCGGTGGCCGCTCTCGATGTCTCGGTCCAGGCTCCGAGTTTGAACCTGTTCAACCAGTTGCGGGAGGAGTTGGGTCTCACCGTCATGTTCATCTCCCACGACCTGGCGGTGGTCCGGTATGTGAGTGATCGCGTGATCGTCATGTACCTCGGCAAGGCCGTGGAGGACCGGTCGACTCTGGATCTGTTCGAGGACCCGCGGCACCCATACACGCGGGCGCTGATGGCGGCGGCTCCTAAGTTCGGGGTCAAGAAGGCTCCCGGCGAGTCGGCCATCAAAGGCGAGCCTCCCAGTGCGCTCGACCTGCCCTCGGGCTGCCGATTCCGCCCCCGCTGCCCCATGGCACAGGCCATCTGTGAGGAAATCGAACCGAACCTGGAAGGAGCCTCTGAGATCGAACGGGCCGCCTGCCACTTCGCCTGGGAGGACTGATCATGGACAACGCCGAACTCGTCCTTCGCGGGGCGCCGGTCTACACCGTCGATCCGGGCAAGCCCTGGGCCCAGGCCGTTGCGATCCGGGACGGCCTCATCGCCGCGGTGGGCAGCGAAGTGGAGATCGCTCCCCTCATCGGCCCCGAGACCCGGGTCATCGATCTACCCGTCGACCACCTGGTCCTGCCCGGCTTCATCGACTCCCACAGCCATTTGACCGAAGGGCCGATGGAGGCAGCAGGCATCGATCTGTCCGAGTGTGACACGCTCGACGAGGTGCGCGCCGCCCTGGAGGCCGCCGACGGCGACCAGGACGTGATTCTGGGTGGAGGATGGCGGTCCCACATCTTTCCCACCGGACCCCATCGGCGTCTCCTCGACGACCTGTTCGGGGACACTCCGGTGATCCTTCGCGAGATCAACAGTCACTCCTTGTGGGTCAACGGCGCGGCGCTCGCGGCGGCCGGAATCACCCGCGACACCCCGGATCCGACGCCGGGCTACTCGACCTTCGGACGCGACCAAGACGGCGAGCTGTCCGGGTGGGTGCTCGAGGACGTCGCGATGGGCATGGTGCGAGATGTCGTGGCCCCGCCCAGCCCCGAGCGGGCTCGCAGCGCACTCATCGATGCGCAGGCAGGTTATTCAGCCGCCGGACTGACCGGCCACTACGACGCCGGAGTGTTCATCTTCGATGAGCGGGCCGCCTGGGAGATGCTGTGCGACCTGGACCGGGAAGGCCTGCTCAAGGTGCGGGTGGCCGCCTCAAAAGTGGCCCCGCTTGATCCTGACGACGCCGTGGAGATCCTGGCCTCGGCCGAAAGGAATTGCCGGTCTCCAAAGGTGCAGGTCAACACCCTGAAGATCTTCGTGGACGGTGTCACCGAGGCCCACACCTCTGCCTACCTGGAGCCCTATGCCGACCGTCCCGAGACGGACGGTCCCCTGGCGGCCTCAGAGAGCGCCATCCGCCGCTGGACGGCAGAGGCCGATGCCGCCGGTTTGGCGTGCCACTTCCACGCCCTCGGCGACCGGGCGGTGCGGGTCGCCCTCGACGCAGTGGAGGCAGTCAGAGCGAAGGGTGATTCGGGTGTCGTCCACGCCATCTGCCATGCACACTTGATCGATCCGGCTGATCTGCCGCGCTTCCGCGAACTCAGAGTCGTCTACCAGACCTCCGGCCAGTGGATCGCCATGGATCCCTTCCACGAGGTCATGCTCTCTCGCTTGGGCGACCGCGCCCTGCGGCAGTACCCGTTGCGGACGGCAGTGGATTCGGGCGTCGTCGTGACTCTGGGCACGGACTACCCGGCGTCGGCCTACGTCTCGACCTATCGACCCCTGGTTCAGATCGAATCGGCCGTCACCCGCCGCCTGGCGGGCAAGACCGCCGGAGAACCGCTGCCTCCGATAGAGGAGGCGCTGCCCCTCCCCGATGCGATTCGGGCGCTGACGGCCTCTGCCGCATACCAGATCGGCCTGGGCGATATCACCGGGACGCTGCGTCCCGGCATGCAGGCGGATCTCGTCGTGCTGGGCCGGAACCTGTTCGAGATCCCTTCGCACGAGATCGCTTCCACACCCGTAGTTCTCACCATGGTGGGCGGCGAGACGACGCACCAAGCCGGATCATGACCGGCATCCCAATGGCTATCCGATTGATGCAGGGCACCGGTGGTGCCGGTGGTACCTTGGTCGGCCACATCAAGAAACAACCTCACCGACTATCTCCAGAGAGGACGATCGCGTGACCAACGAGACACCATCGACACGCGAGCGGATTCTGGTCGAGGCGTCCAGGTTGTTTGCCGTGCAGGGTTACCACCGCACGTCTACCCGTGAGATCGCTGCGGCGGTCGGTCTCCGACAGCCGTCGCTCTTCTACCACTTCCCGTCGAAGACCGAGATCATGAAGACGCTGCTCAATGCTGCGATCGACGGAGCGCTGGAGGTTGTCGAGCGTCAACTCGCGGCGGCGGGTTCGCCGGCGGAGCGTCTCCATCGCTACATCATCCAGGACCTGATGACCCTGTGCGAGTCCCCCTACAACCTTGCCGGCACGACGACACAGGCTGTCTTGAGTGACCCCGACTTCACCGGGGCCGCCGGTCGTTACCAGAACCTGTTCGATGCTCGTACCCGCCTCATCCGAGAGGGCATTCAGGCCGGCGAGTTGCTTCCTGTGAACGCCGAGTTCGCCAGCCGGGCCATCGAGTGGGCCATCGAGGGTCTCAGCAACGAGATCGACACGAGCAGACCTGAGATCCTCGAGTCGGACGCCCGCGAAGTGGCCAATTTCTGTGTGCGGGCACTGCTCATCGACTGCGCACGAATCGATGAATTCCGGGAGACCTCGAGTAGCGCTGGATCTGGCTAGGCCGCCCGGGGCGCCTGGACCGGCCTCTACCTCCGGTCCCCAGCGTGCCGGCATCTTGTATCCGCCCGCCCCGGAGTGAGAGTGTCCGTCCGTCGAGTGTTGCCAAACCTCCCATGTGTATCTATCGTTTGATAGGTTGATGTCAACATCTACGGAGGTAGCGATGACGCGGGTGAACTCATGGAACGAGTGGGACCCGCTCAAGCACGTCGTCGTGGGCCGGATCGACAGCCGGATGGTGGGGGCCCCCGAAGCCGGCATGGTGCTCGACCTCCCGGGCGTCGGATTGAGTCCGGGTGAGTGGCATGAGATCCCCGATCGGTACGTAGAGAAGGCGCACGAGCAGATGGAGGACTTCGCCGCGATGCTGGCCGGACGCGGCGTCCGGGTGGATCGGCCGACATCGATGGATGACCACCAGTACGTCCGCACTCCCGATTGGGAGTGCGATCACATGTTCGGGACGATGCCGCCCCGCGACATCATGATGGCGTACGGCAACGAGATCCTCGAGGCCACGATGTCTCAACGGGCGCGCTGGTTCGAGTTCCTCGCATACAAGCCGCTGTTGGAGCAGTATTTCAAGGATGACCCCAACTTCCTGTGGGAGGCCGCCCCCAAGCCCCGACTGTCTGATGAGTCGTATGTCCCCGGCTACTGGGAGGACTTCCACGGCACCTGGAGCCAGGACGAGTTGATGGCCAGGATGCAGCGCTTCGAGTGGCAACTCACAGAGAAAGAGCCCCTCTTCGATGTCGCCGATGCAATGCGTTTCGGCAAGGACATCTTCATCCAGCACTCAGCGCCGTCGAACCGGGCAGGGCTCGATTGGTTCAAGCGGCACTTCGAGTCCCGCGGATTCCGGGTCCACCACCTGGCTTTCGGCGGAACACCGGTTCCGTGGCACATCGATGTCACGCTGGTGCCGCTGCGGTCGGGCCTCGTTGTGATCAACGGCAATTACCCATCGCTCATCCCCGAGTTCCACGAGTTGCTGCGCATCAACGATTGGGAGATCGTCGAGGCTGTTCCACCGTCCGGGACCGAGCAGCCTCCCTACAGCATGTGTCATGAATCGCTCGGGTACAACGTGTTCTCGATCGACCCCAAGACCGTGTGTGTGGAGGCGAACGAAGTCGCCTTCATGGATCAACTCGACGGACTCGGATTCGATGTCATCCCCGTCCCGTTCATCGACGTCTCGATGTTCGGAGGGGCGCTGCATTGTGCGACCCTGGACGTCGAGCGTGACGGCGACATGGAGGACTATTTCCCGAAACAGATCCCAGGATTCTGAAGACAACCCCCCGAAGCACAGAAAGGACCACGCCATGACGCCTGAGGCGACCACCACTCACGAAATCGTCGAACGGGACAAACGTCATCACCTGCATCCCTACCAGGTGTTCGATGTGTTCCCTGAGGAAGGGGCACTGCCGATCGACTCGGGTGACGGTGCCTATCTGACCGATTCAGACGGCAAGCGTTACCTGGATGCCGTTGGGGGGTTGTGGTGCAACAACATCGGCCAGGGACGCGAAGACATGGTCGAGGCCATCGCCGATCAGGTGAGGCGCCTCTCCTACTCCAGTCCGTTCACGGATCTGACGCACGCGCCGGCGGCGAACCTTGCTGCCAGGCTTGCCGATCTGGCGCCGGGTGACCTGAATCACGTGTTCTTCAGCACCGGCGGATCGACCGCCAACGATGTCGCATACCGGTTGGTACAGTTCTATCAGAACGTGCGGGGCAAGCCCGAGAAGCGCCACTTCCTATCCCGGGTCGATGCTTATCACGGCCACACCTACGCTTCGGTGTCGCTCGGAGGCAAGCCCGGTGACCGGATCGGCGAGTTCGAGTTCCTGGATAACGTCCATCACCTCTCCTCACCGAACATCTACCGTTACGGTGGAGGACTGTCGGAGAAGGACTTCGCCGACCAACTGTTTGCCGAATTCGAGGCCAAGGTCGATGAGTTGGGCGGACCCGGGCATGTAGCGGGGTTCATCGCCGAACCGGTGATGGGCGCAGGCGGTGTCATCCCGCCACCGGACAACTACCTCAAGCGCATCTGGGAGTACTGCCGGGACAACGACATCATCTACATCTCCGACGAGGTCGTCACTGGTTTCGGACGTCTCGGAGAGTGGTTTGCGTCGGAGTCGGTGTTCGGGATCCAACCCGACATCATCACATCCGCCAAGGGGCTCACATCGGGGTACCTCCCTCTGGGCGCAACGATCTTTTCCGACAGGATCTTCGATGTGATCGCCGAGACGGGCCAGGAGCGATACCTGCCGCTCGGATTCACCTACGGAGGCCACCCGGTCGCATGCGCCGCCGCACTCAAGAACATCGAGATCATCGAGGAAGAAGGGATTCTGGAGCACGTCCGGGAGGTCGGGCCCTACTTCATGGAGCAGTTGAACACGCTGCGAGACCTGCCGATGGTCGGCGATGTCCGGGGGTCGCACCTGATGGTTTGCATCGAGTTCGTTCGCGACACCGAGACCGGTGAGCCCTACCCCGACGAGATCAACATCGGGCACCGTGTCTCCAATCAGGCTGATGCCCTCGGGTTGATGGTGCGCCCGGTGGAGAATCTCAACATCATGTCTCCCTCTCTCATCATCACGAAAGAGAACGTCGACTTCATCGTCAACACGCTCCGCGAGGCGATCCCCATCGCATACGCGACAGCCGAGGAAGACATGCTCGAGTTTGGGGTCTGACCGGCACGCCCCACCGGCTTCAGGTCGCGATCTCGGCGAGTTCGCATCGCCGGTTGCCAGAAGGGGAGACCTAAGCGCTCGGCAAGGAGGCGGCAACGGGTGCGGCATCGGGGGAGGGGAGCATGGTCGTGATCCCGTCGGCCGCCCGCGCGGCGATGGCCTCGACCACGGGTTCGGGCGAGTGCCCGAACATCGCTCCGGTGTCCCCGAAGCAGAAGTCGAGGTACTCGTTGCCGTCGACGTCCCACAGCCGGTTCCCGCGGGCGGTTGTCGAATACAGCGGGTAGGGATTCGGCCACTCCAGCATCCACGGCATCGGGACTCCCCGGAACAGGGAGCCCCGGAATCCCTCGAAGACCCGCCTCGACTCCGGCGCGCGCGCCTCGAACGACGCCCGCTCCCTGGCGATCAGCGCAGCGAACTCGGCAGACCCCGTCGGGAATCCGCTCATCCGCTCGCCTCCCTACCGGCGCGGTAGCGATCGGAGTCGAGTTTGAGGACGGGATCCACGCAGCTGCAGCCGCCGTCGACCATCAGGCTCTGACCGGTTATGAACGAGGCGTCGGGACCGCAGAGGAAAGCGACCACGCCGGCGATCTCCTCCGGCCGGCCATTACGGCCCAGCGGCGTCCAGTCGGGCGACGCCGACAAGTCGGTGCCGGTGTTCATCTCGGTTTCGATCCAACCCGGGGCGATAGCGTTCACCCTGATCCGGCGGGGGCCGAGATGCACGGCCAGGCTCCTGGTGAGGTTGTCGACCGCAGCCTTGGAAGCGGCGTAGGCCATCGAGTCGTAGGCGGCCACCGACCCGTCGGAGCTTCCAATGTTCACCACGGCACCCCCATCGGTCAGCCGATCCTGGAGACCAAGGGTCAGGTGGGCGACGGCATCGATGTTCACCGCCATGATCCGGCGCCAAAGGCCGGGATCGAAGGCGAATGCATCCTCGTACTCGAAGACCCCGGCATTGTTCACGAGGGCATCGATCTTTCGGCCACTCATCGCCTCTATGAGGACCTCGACCTGACCCTGTTCGCCCAGGTCGATCTGGTGCATCTCAGCGCCGATCTCCCCGGCGAGCGCATCGGCCGCCTCCCTGCTGCGCACGAATGTGCCGATGATGGAATGGCCGTCTGCCGCGAGCCGGACGGCGGTCGCCCTTCCGATGCCCCGCGACGCTCCGGTCACCAGAGCGGTCCGTCCCATGATCCTGGCCCTTCACTCGGCTGCCAACGAAGGCTCGATTGGAGCCTATCTTCCGAAGGTCGGAGGGGAGAGGCCGAAACCGTTCATGCGATGTGGAACCGCTGACCCAACGGCACCTCGGTCACCGGGGCCAGTCGGGCCGCCCGTCCGTCGATGAGCACCGGTCCGGTGCCGGGTGGGACCTCGACCTTGGGCACGGCGCAGTTGTGCACCATGTCGGCCCTGGTGAGGCCGCGGGTGCCCCCGACTGCCTCGAAGTTCTGGCCGGGGAACGAGTCCTGGATTCCCGCTTCGATCGCCGCCTTCGCCACGAACACGGTGGCGAGCGAAGCCGGTGCATCGCCCAGGGCGCCAAACATCGGTCCGTACTTGCGGGGCTGGCTGTTGCGGATCGGGGCACTCGTGTCGCCGGGTGCGCCCCAGGCGACAAACCCGGACTTGATGACTGCTTCGGGTTTGCAGCCAAACATCGCCGGATCCCAGAGCACGATGTCGGCGATCTTCCCCGGTTCGAGCGACCCGACATGCGATGCCAGTCCGTGAGTGATCGCAGGGTTGATCGTGTACTTGGCGATGTAGCGCTGCGCTCTTTCATTGTGGGGGGCCGGGTCGGAAACCTCGTTGGCCATGATGTGGGCGAGTTGCCAGGTGCGGCGGATCACTTCACCGCCCCGCCCCATGCCCATCGAATCCGAGTTGATGATGCTGATGGCACCGGCCTCGTGGAGCCAACTCTCGGCCTCCATGGTCCTGGCCCTGACCCGGGACGCTGTGACCGCCACGTCGGAATCCAGCAGAGGGTTCTGGTGGTGGACGATCATCGCCATGGGGACGATCTCCTCCGCAGCGTGGACACTGAACGGGATCGTCGGGGTGGTCGAGGAGGGCAGTACGTACGGCTCGGACACCAATTCGAGGGTGGCGGGAACGTGGCCGCCACCGGAGCCCTCGACGTGATAGGCGTGCACGGTGCGCCCGCCGATGGCATCGATCGTGTCCCGCAGCAGTCCGGACTCGTTGAGCGAATCGGTGTGCATGGCCACTGCGACATCGGCCTGCTCGGCCACGGTCAGGCATAGATCGACAACGGCCGGGGACCCCCCGAAGTCCTCGTGGATCTTGAAACCCGATGCCCCGGCGGCCAGAGACCGTTCCAGAGCCTCCGCGTCGTAGCCGCCGCGGGCGAGGAACGCAGCGTTGACGGGGAACTCGCGCCAGGCACTCAGCATGATCTCCAGATGGCGGGCGGGATTGACGCCCACGTCCCAGACACCACCCGAGCCCATGCCAACGATCGTCGTGACACCGGATCCGAGGATGGCCGGTACCACCCCGGGTGCAGACAGATGCACATGGGAATCGACGCCGCCGGGGGTGGCGATCAATCCATTCCCCGGGATCAGGCCGGTGTGCGGCCCCACGATCAGGTCCGGATCGTCCATGACATCGGGGTTCCCGGCCCGGCCGATGCCCGCGATTCGGCCGTCCTTGACGCCGATATCGCCCTTGAAGACGCCGAGAACGGGGTCGAGGATCACGACGGAACTGATCAGCAGATCCAGGGTGCTGGCAGCCCCTTTCCGGCTTTGCACCAGCATCCCTGCCTGGGTGGTCTTCCCGCAACCCGGCAGTAGTTCGTCGCCGTACGAACTCTCGTCCCGTTCCACCTCCACGACGAGATTCGTGTCTCCGAGCCGAATCCGATCGCCGGTGGTCGGTCCGTAGATCGACCCATACGTCCCGCGGTCCATTTCAGTCGGCATCGTCGCGCTCCTCGTGGGCATAGCCTCGACGAATCGCCTCGTTGAGAATGGCGCGGGCATCGGCAGCGTCGAGCGGCCCGTCCACCAGACCACCGAAGCTCCAGGCCTCCCGCGATCCACCGAAGGGGATCAGGGAGACCTCCTTGCGTTCGCCCGGTTCCCAGCGCACCGCTGTCCCGGCCGGGACGTCCAGGCGCATGCCGAAACCGGCGGACCGGTCGAAACTCAGACGCCGGTTCACCTCGAAGAAGTGGAAGTGAGATGTCACCTCTATGGGGACATCGGCAGTGTTGGCGACCGCAACGGCAACGGTCGGGCGGCCCCGGTTGATCAGCACGGTCCCCGGTTTGGAGACAACGGAACCCGGCGCCGCCGCATCGGCTCCTTCGGGTGCGGGGCCGAATGGATCGGCGACGACCACCAGGGTTGTGCCGCTCGGGAACAGGGCGTCGATCTCGATTCGGCCGATGACCTCTGGGATGCCATCCATGACGTCGTCGCGGCTCAGGACGCCCTGTGCCCTGCTGATGACCTCCGCAAGGGGGATTCCGTCACATGCCCACTCGAGGATCTCATCGCAGATGAGAGACGCGGCCTCGGGTGCATTGAGTTTGCGGCCCCGGTCCCGGCGCCGGCGGGCGAACTCGGCCAGGGTGAAGATGGTCAGGCGATCGAGTTCCTTGCCGGTCAGCCTCATCGGTGCCCTTCCATTACACGTTTTCCCTGCCGTCGGCCTCCGAGCGGTGTGTCCACGGCGGCCATTCCTCGGGAGGGAGGAAGGCCTTCGGGAACGGCCTGGTGTCCGGGTGTTCGTCGGCATCCCATCCGCCCGGTACCACGGTAGGTCGTCGACGCATCCGGCCAACTCCTGGCCCGTCATCTTCAGTGTGCACGGCTGTGCTCCGGCGCCTGCTCGGTGGTGAAGAGACAGTCCTCCAGGAGGAACACCTCGTATTCGGTATCGAGGAGGCCGGGGACTGTCTGCATCACGTACACATCGGTCCCGCCCCGGCGACGGCGGCTTTCCGAACCCCCATCCCGGCGATGCCTTCCCGGATGTCCGGCTCCGGCATGCTCCCGAATTGGTTCTTCGCGAACCGTTGTCCCGATGTCGGGAACAACGCTTCCAAGCGATCGGGGAGTTCCCCGTTGTCGGCAGCAGGCTTCTCGAACGTCGTGACCGTCGGCAGGTCCATCCAGTAGGCGAGCATGAGGAGGTGCTCCAGTCGGAACAGCAATGACTCGTGGCCCCGGCCGCCGTCCGGGAAGGCCAGATCGAGGAAGAAGGGTTGGACATCGATCACCACGACACCGATGTCGTTCCGGTCGATCCTGGAAACCATCCGCACTCCTCGGCCGCCTATCGATTGATAGGATACTCAGCAACCCTGGGAGGTGCCCGTCATGACCGACTTGGCCCACCTGAGCGCTGCCGAGGCTCTCGGCCGTTTCCGTCGGCTTGACCTCTCGCCGGTGGAGTTGATGGAATCGGTGCTCGAGCGCGCCGAGACGACCGAGTCGCAGATCAACGCATTCACCGCCACGTTCTTCGAGCAGGCGCTCGACAGAGCGGCGTCCGCCGCCGATGCCTATGCCACGGGCACCGCCCGGCCGCTGGAGGGAATCCCCGTTGCAGTGAAGGACGAGGATTTCATCGCCGGGCAGCGGACCACCCAGGGCTCGGTGATGTTCGCCGACTACGTCGCAGACAAGACCTCTCCGATGTCGCAGCGGGTGCTCGACGCCGGGGGGATCGTCCACGCCCGTACCACTACCCCCGAGTTCTCGATGGCGATCATCACCTGGAGTTTCCTCCATGGGATCACCAGGAACCCCTGGAACCCGGACCTGACACCGGGCGGCTCGTCGGGTGGCGCCGGTGCCGGTCTGGCGGCCGGATCTACGACCCTTGCGACCGGGTCCGACATCGGTGGATCGATCCGCATCCCGGCGTCGATGAATGGCATCGTCGGCTTCAAGGCACCCTTCGGGAGGGTGCCGGAGACCTGGCCCTGGAATCGGGAGCCCTATCTGGCATCCGGTCCGCTGGCGCGTACCGTCGCCGACACGGCTCTGCTGCAGAATGTGATCTCGGGTCCGTTGCCCGGGAACATGTGGTCGTCCCCGTCCCTCGAGTTGCCCGAATCGTTCCCTTCGATCGAGGGTATGAGGATTGCGCTGAGCCCGGACCTCGGGTACTTCGAGGTCGATGCCGGCATCCTCGCCTCCCTGGATGCCGCCGCCGACCGCCTCGGCGCGCTGGGCGCCTCCGTCGAGCGGGTGGACCTGGACTGGGACCACGGGATCAAGGACGCCGCCGAGGACCACCTCTCCTTCCAAATGGGTGCGGTGCTCCGCCGGGAACTCCCGGAGGGATGGGAAGACCAGGCGACCCCTTATGTCAGGGAGTTCTTCGAGCGTCCACCGGTGTCCGTGGAACGTTGGATCGACGGTTGGCAGTACATGGACCGTGTGTACCGGGAGTTGGAGGAGAAGACGTTCGCCGCCGGATTCGATGCCGTGATATGCCCGACTCTCACGACGACTGCGATTCCGGCCGACTGGGGCCATCCCGACACCGGCGAGACGATCCCGTTCGACGAAACGCTCGAGGTCGCCATGACCTACCCGTTCAATGCCCTCGGTCGGCTACCGGTGTTGGACCTCCCGATCGGAATCTCCCCGGAGACCGGGGTGCCGATCGGAATGCAGATCGTGGGCCCGGTGGATCAGGACCATGTGCCCTTCCGGGTCGGGGCTGCGCTGGAGGCGGCCGATGGCCCGCTCTTCGAGCGCTTCCGGCCGGATGGGCCGTTGGCGTGAACGGGCCGACGCGGCCGCATGCCGGGGAATCGTCCACCGGGCCGCTCGACGGGTTACTGGTGGCCGACTTCTCGCGGATCCTCGCAGGCCCTCTGGTGACCCAGACGCTGGCCGAACTCGGGGCATGTGTGATCAAGGTGGAGCACCCTGGGAGCGGGGACGACACTCGCTCGTGGGGCCCGCCGTTCGCAGGGGAGACGGCCACTTACTTCAGTGCCGTGAACAAGGGGAAGCGCTCGATCGCCCTCGACCTGAAGTCGGACGACGATGCCGCAATCGCGCACAGCCTGGTCGCCCAGGCCGATGTCGCGGTGGAGAACTTCCGGCCGGGGGTGATGGACCGTCTTGGTTTCGGCTACGAACGGGTTTCCACCGACAACCCCCGTCTCGTCTACTGCTCGATCACCGGGTTCGGCGGTGAAGGCGAGGGGGCAGCCCTGCCGGGCATCGACCTGCTCGCCCAGGCGATGGCGGGCTGGATGCACGTCACCGGGATGCCGGACGGCCCGCCGACGAAGGTCGGCATGGCGGTCGTCGATGTGGTCGCCGGGTTGCAGGCAAGTGTCGGCATCCTGGCTGCGCTCAACGAGCGTTCCGCGACGGGTTTGGGCTGCCTCGTGTCGGTGTCGTTGTTCGATTCGGCGCTGGCGGGCCTGGTGAACCTGGCTTCGGGGCACCTGGGCGCCGGCGACGACCCCATGCGCGACGGCAATCGGCACCCATCTATTGCCCCGTATGAACCCGTCCGGGCGGCCGACCGGACCTTCATCCTGGCTGCCGCCAACGACCGCCTCTTCCATCGAGCATGTGAGGTGATCGGGCGGCCCGACCTGGCGGGGGATGTGCGTTTCGGGACGAATGCGGAGCGCCGCCGAAACGTCACGGAACTGATCGACGAACTCGAGACGACGCTCCGGGATCGTTCGGCCTCCGAGTGGATCGAGGCGTTCACTCGGGCCGGGGTGCCTGCCGGGCCGATCAACTCGGTCGCAGAGGCGTTCGACCTCGCCGGGCGACTCGGTCTAGATCTCGTTGCCGAGGACGATGGCGGGTTCAGGGGACTCCGCTCGCCTATTCGATTTGACGGCGAGCGGTCAGAGCCTGTGTCTCCACCGCCCGGCCTGGATGCGCACGGCGATGACGTCCGGCGAGGCCTGGCGTCGAGGGTCCCACTCGTGGAGTGGCTGGAGGGTCTACCGGAGGGCTGATCCCCGGATGCCGCTGCTTCGATTCGGGGTTTCGTGGCGATCGTGTCGGCGGCTGGTGTGAACCGGTCATTCCCGGGGTGGTCGGCCATCCGAACAGCAGAGGCGGCGACCACCACGAGAATGACCGCCGCCTCTGCTTCTGCTTCTGATCAGGCCAGGCCGTGCTCCTTCGTGAACCTACCGAGGATGCCGGCCATGTCCGGCTCGCCCTTCTCGGCGAGGTCGTATGTGACCCTGGTGGCGGGCTTCTCGATGTTGATGATGCGAGCCAGGTCGATCGGTGTCCCGATCACGACGGCATCACAGTCCGTGGCGTTGATGGTGGCTTCGAGGTCCCGCAACTGCTCTTCTCCGTAGCCCATGGCCGGGAGGATCGTGCCGATGTTGGGATAGGTCTCGAAGGTGTCCTTCAACTTGCCGACCAGATAGGGCCGTGGGTCCACGAACTCGGCTGCTCCGGCGCGCTGCGCGGCCACCGTGCCGGCGCCGATCTTCATCTCACCGTGGGTCAGGGTCGGGCCGTCCTCGACGATCAGGACCTTCTTGCCCTCGACGACGGACGGATTGTCGATGGTGAGTGCCGAATCCGCCTCGACGAC
>CBDUUY010000006.1:0-27423 GCA_965370535.1 uncultured bacterium | reverse complement strand
AGGGTCGCTGTGGCGGGTACGGTGCAGGTGGCGAGTGCGGTGACGGTCCCGGCGACGGCACCCCTCCACCCCACATGGGCGATCCCGGCAGCACCATCGGCCTCCAACACTATCGGGTAGCAATCTGCGGTGGCGACGGCCATAGGCAGCATGGGCACCGTCGAGAACAGAGCATCGGCATCCCCGAGGCGGCCCGATTCCCCGGCCCTGATCACTGCATCGCCGTGCACCTGGCGCAGGTATGCCCAATCTGAGGGGATGCCGAGCTCCTCGGAGATGGCCTGCCTGTTCGACTCCCCTCCGCGCCCATCCCCTTCGAGTGCCTCACCAAAGGCGGCCCCCCGGAAGCCGGGCGGGCGGATCATCCCTTGAGGAAGTCGGGGATTTCCATGTCATCCACGCCGTCGCCATCCTCAGTGGATTCGTCGGTGGCCGGTGAGGCCGGAGACATCGTGTCGAGTTCGGTCGTCCGACGGGCGGTGGGAGGGGTGAGAGTGGGGCGCCCGGCGTGGTGGAAGCCTGCGGCGATCACAGTCACGCGCATCTCCTCACCCATCGAGTCGTCCACGAACGCCCCGAAGATCACATTGGCATCGGGCTCGCAGTAGGCGGCAACGGCCATGGCGGCTGCGTTGACCTCATGCAGCGTCATCGACGATGGCCCCGAGATAGACAACAGCACGCCGGCCGCTCCCTCCATCGAGAGTTCCAGCATGGGGCTCGAGATGGCCTTCTCGGCAGCCTGGTCGGCCCGGTTCTCACCGGTGGACCTGCCTATCCCCATCACGGCAGTGCCTGCACCGTCCATGATCGACCTGACGTCGGCGAAGTCCACGTTGATCAACCCCGGCGTGGTGATGAGGTCCGTGATCCCGCCGACGCCGTGCAGCAGCACCTCATCGGCCATCTTGAAAGCGTCGATCATCGAGACGCCCGAATCCGACAACTCCAGCAGCCGCTGGTTGGGGATCACGATGAGCGTGTCCACCTCGTCCCGCAACGTCTGGATTCCCTGCTCCGCCTGCACCGAGCGGCGCCTTCCCTCAAATCCGAACGGGCGGGTCACCACCGCCACCGTCAGTGCCCCCACCCGGCGAGCGATGTTGGCAACGATGGGTGCGCCGCCGGTCCCGGTCCCGCCACCTTCGCCTGCCGTGATGAAGACCATGTCGGCGCCCCGGAGGGCCTCCCCGATCTCGTCTTGGTGTGCCATGGCCGCCTCGCGACCCACCTCCGGGTCGGCGCCGGCCCAGAGGCCCTTGTTGAGGTCGCGCCCGATGTCGAGTTTCAGGTCGGCGTCGGACATCAGCAGCGCCTGGGCATCGGTGTTGATTGCGACGAACTCGACTCCCCGCAGACCCGACTCGATCATGCGGTTGATCGCATTGACGCCACCCCCGCCCACACCCACCACCTTGATGACGGCCAGGTAGCTCTGGGGAGTGAAGATCTCGGTTGTCACGGGTGAACCTCCCGGGGCGCTGCCCGGTCCGGTACCGGGCACACCCGGGCGCACTACTGAGAAGCGGCCCAGGCCTGAAGTCTGAGTGTAGTGACCGTCGTCATCCTCACGCCCCCTCACCCTCACCGTCTACCGCAGGTGCAGGATCGGCCCCATCCTCACCTTCGAGTTCAGATTGCAGGACATCGACTGCCGTGGGGGGAATCACCGCCGGACGCCGGGGGGCCACCACATCCAGCACCGAACCCGGCGGAAGCCCGTCGGCCAGCATCACCTGGAGGACCCGGCCCTTGTCTGCCAGGTCTATCGGATGGCCGAGCCTGACCCGATGCTCCGGGGAATTCAACCAGATCTCGCCGCCCTCGAACACCAGGCGACTCGACGAGGCGAGAGGAGAAGCGAGCACCCCGCTGAGTGCCACCACCTCATCCCAGACGGCGTCGTCGGGCCGGGAGCCGACCGGAGCGCCACGCAACCCTATCGAGGCCGTCAGCAGCCCGTCACCCGGTGCCGAGTCGATCTCCAGGACCATGCCGTCCTCCGCCACCAGCATCCATCCCGCCGTTCCCTCCACCCAGAGCGCCGGCACCCTTTCCTCCAAATCCACCACGACGAGGTCGGGCCACACCCGTTCGGCGCGAACCGATCCGGTCCAGGGGTCGGCGGCGATGACCTCTTCCACCCGGGAGGTGTCCAGCCAGATCATGATGGCCCCGGTTCCGATGCCGGCCTCCTCCAGGAGACCCACCGCATCGACCCGTTCCGCCCCTGTGATCTCGATCTCCCTCACAGACAGCCACGGTGAGTGCAGCGCCACCACCATGGCGAGCAGCACCAGCAACACCCCCACCCCGACCCAGGGAGCCCAGACCCGCCGACGCGGGGCGATCGGCCGGCGGGTGGTGACGTCTACGAGTTGCGCCGTCACGACTCCTCCCCGAAGTCGCCTGCAAATCGAACCTCGGGTTCGAGAGAGATACCCGTCGCCTCCAGAACTCTTTCCCGGACCAGTCGAACCAGGTCGAATATGTCCTGGGCGGTGGTGCCGGGTTCGGCCACGAAGAAGTTGGCGTGTCTCCGGGAGACGGACACCCCGCCCACTGTGAGTCCCTTGAGTCCAAGATCGTCGATGATCCGCCCGGCGGCATCCGCCCCGGGGTTCTTGAACACGCTGCCTGCATTGAAGGTCCCCCCCGGCTGCTTCTCCTTGCGCCAACGGGTGATCTCGCGCAGCAGGCCGTCGCACTCAGCACGGGGGCGCTCCACAGTGCGGAATGCTGCCGAGACGACCACCTCCGTGGCTGTCAGGTTCGAGTGCCGGTACCGCAGGTCCAGCATGGCCGGGTCCCTCTCGGTGACATCGCCGCTCATCAGGTCCACGACCCTGGCGGTCACCAACCACTCCGAGGTATCCGAACCCCGGCATCCGGCGTTCATCCTCACCGCCCCTCCCACCGAGCCCGGTATCCCCACCATGAACTCCAGACCTCCCCTACCCGCGGCGGCGGTCCCCCTGGCGAGAACGGGTTGGGAGAGGCCGGCGCCGGCGGCCACTGTGCCCTCCGGCCCGATCTCGAACCGGGCCATGCCGGTGCCGAGGTGGACCACCACACCTTCAAACCCGCCGTCGGAGACCACGACGTTGCTGCCGCGGCCCAGCACCAGAACCGGCGCCGGATCCTGCTGCAGGACGGCACCCAGGTCCACCAGGTCCTGCTCGGAATGCACCTCCATGTGCCAGCGGGCCCGGCCGCCCACCTTGTAGGTGGTCATGGGAGCAAGATCCACCTGCTCGGCAATACGCCCGGCAGCCGCAAAGGAACCCAGCGAACGGAGCCCCGTCACCGGCCCGCTCCCAGACGAGCAGCGACTTCGTCTGCAACCAGGGTGATGTCCCCGGCGCCGAGCATGATCACCACATCGCCGCGACGCGCCAGTCGGGCTACTTCCTCAGCCAGGTCGGCCCGGTGGGGCACGTAAGAGACCTCGGCACCCGCCTCCGCTGCGGCGTTGGCCACCAGGCGCCCGGTCACCCCGGGAATCGGAGGCTCGCCGGCCGCATAGACACCGGACACCACCACAACGTCTGCGCCGGCCAGCGCAGGGCCGAACTCCTCGGAGAGTTCCTGTGTACGCGAATACCGGTGCGGTTGGAACACCGCCAGCACCCGCTCCGGGTCTCCCAGGCGGGCGGCCGAGATGGTCGCTGCTATCTCGGTTGGGTGGTGGGCGTAGTCGTCGACGACGGTGATCCCCCCCACCCTGGCCTTGATCTCGAAGCGCCTGCGCACCCCTCCGAAGCCCGCAAGCCCGGAGGCAGCCGCTGCCACATCGATGCCGATCTCTCCGAGAAGCGCCAGCAACCCGGCGGCATTCAGCGCCATGTGGGTGCCCGGTCTGGGCACGACCACGTCAAAGGCATCGCCGTCGTGCAGGAGTCGGAACGCCACAGAGCTCCCGTCGTGGTCCATGTCGGTGACCCGCCAGGCGGCACCCCGCCCCGTCCCGTACCCGACCACACCGGGCACTCTGGAAGCCAGGCGGGCCGCACCGGGATCGTCGAGACATGCCACCACCGGCCCGGTGACCGACGAGGCAACGTCCCGGAAGGCTGCTTCCAGACGCTCGACCGTCCCGTAGTGGTCGAGGTGATCCGCCTCGATGTTGGCGATCACCAGCGCCCGTATCCGCAAATCGCAGAACGTCCCGAACGCCTCGTCGGCTTCGAGAACGAACAGGTCCCGTTCCCCCAGATGGGCGTTGGTGTTCAGGTACGCCATCTCACCGCCGACCATGAACGACGGGTCGCGTCCCAGTGCCCTCAGTGCCGCAACGGTCATCGCCGCCGTGCTCGTCTTGCCGTGAGTCCCGGAGATGCCGATGGCCGGCATCCGGGCGGTCATCTCGGCGAGCAACGCAGGGCGTTCCCAGACCTCGGCACCGGCCTCACGGGCCGCAGCCATCTCGGGATCCCGTTCGGGAACGGCAGACGATGCCACCACCAGATCCCAGTCCCCCGCCCGTTCCGGATGGTGGCCGATCCAGGTCTTCACGCCCACCCTTTGCAATGACACAACGGCTCTGCCCGGCTTGATATCGGAACCGGAGACCGTGTGCCCCGCCTGGGCCAGCAACTTGGCCAGGCCGCTCATCCCGA
Organism: uncultured bacterium; assembly: GCA_965370535.1. GTDB lineage: Bacteria > Actinomycetota > Acidimicrobiia > Spongiisociales > UBA11373 > JAHJML01. The sequence continues at coordinate 22,804 of CBDUUY010000006.1, read as the reverse complement.
CGCCGCCCACCCCCACCAGGTGGATACGTTCGAATCCGACCAGATCACCCATGTGCCGCCTCCAGGATCGCATCGGCAACCACCCCGGCCGCATCCGGCAGAGCACTCTCGAGTGCAGCCTCCGACATCTCGGAGAGCCGCATCGCATCCGATGCCAACCCGGCCACCACCGCAGGCAATCGGCCGACCTCGGCCTGCGGCACCACCAATGCACCACCTGCTTCGGCCAGCGCGGCAGCATTGGCCTGCTGGCCGACCGCCTCGAGGGGAACCACCACAGACGGCACACCGGTGGCGGCCAGTTCCGAGATCGTCATCGCACCGGCACGGCAGACGACCAGATCGACGGCGGCGTAGAAATGCTCCATACAATCCTCGAACGGCAAGCAGTGCCACGGTAGTGGCGACCCTGCTGCCAACTCAGCCATGTCCTCGTGAGCGGCCCGGCCCGTCAAGTGGACCACTTCCAACGGTCCCCCTTCCCAGGCGGCGATGATGCCCGCCACCGACTCGTTGAGAACCTGGGCCCCCAGGCTGCCGCCGAGCACCCCGATCACCGTCGCCTCCTCATCGGCTCCGTAGCGTTCCCTGCCCGCCGGCCGCCGCGCAGGGCGGTCATATGCCGTGAACACCGCGCGCAACGGGTTGCCCACCACCCTGGAGCGGGGAAGACGCTCTGCGGGCCCAGGCAACCCCAGGAAAGTGGCAGCGGCGCGGCGGGATGCAAACCGCGCAGCCAGGCCGGGTGATGCGTTCTGCTCCTGAACGATCAGCGGGATGCCGGCCATACGGGCGGCCAACGCAGCAGGCACGGTGGCATAGCCGCTCATACCCACCACCACGGCGGCCCCGCGGCGCCTCATCTCGACTCTCATCGCCCTCGTCGTCTTCCACAACGCCCATGGGATCGCCAGATTCGAAGGAGTCGGCGATCTGCGGAGGCGGGGCAGGTCGAAGCCGATGAACCGGTAACCGGCGTTCGGCACGGCCGTCGCCTCCATACGATCGCCGCCGAAGAAGATCACGTCGTCACGGCTCACGCCGCGGGTCCCCAGAGCCTCAGCCACCGCCAGCGCTGGGTATACGTGCCCACCCGTACCGGCTGCCGCCAGCACGATCATCACGCCGTGCCACCGGTAGGCCGGGTCCTCGCCACACTGATCAGTATCCCTATGGCGGCCATCTCGGTCAGCAAGGCGCTTCCTCCGATGGACACGAAGGGAAGTGGGACACCCGTGATCGGCAGCACCCCGACGACACCGCCGATGTTGACGAGAGCCTGGGCGACGAGCCAGGCCGTGATGCCGATGGCGACCAGACGGCCGAAGCGATCGGCGGCCCCGTAGGCCACCAGCGTGCCGGCTGCGGTCAGGGTCACAAACAGCAGCACGACCACCAACGATCCGGCCAGACCGGTCTCCTCACCGATGATCGAGAAGATGAAGTCGGTGTGAGCATTGGGCAGGAACGACCATCGTGCCCTGCTGGCTCCCAGGCCGACTCCCCACAGGCCTCCGGTGCCGAGGGCCACCAGGCTCTGCACGACCTGATATCCACCGCCCAGCGGGTCGGAGCTCAGGTCCAGGAATCCGGTCACCCTGGCCCACCGGTAGGGCGACGCGGCTGCAGCCAGCACCGCGGCCCCGGCGCCGAAAAGCGCCCCGCCGAGCACGTAACGGAATGGGGCGGCCGAGGCGATGAGCACGGCGAAGGCGCCGAATGCCACCATCAGGGCCGTGCCCAGGTCGGGTTGCACCACCACCAGGGACCCGACCAGACCCACCGACACCGCCACGGGCCACATGAAGTCGCGCAACCGGTGCATCGAGTTCTCTTTCCCGCTGACCAGGGTCGCCAGGAATAGGATCGTCGTCAGCTTCGCCATCTCAGAGGCCTGGATGGAGATCGGGCCTGCAATCAACCACCGGGTGGCGCCGTGTGCCCTGGTCCCCACCAGCAGGGTTGCTATCAGCAGGATCACCGAGACCACAAAAAGAGGGAACGCCATCCGCCGCAACACCCGGGGCGGTGTGAGGGCCATCCCCACCATCACCAGGAGGCCACCTCCCATCCACACCAACTGCCGCTTGAAGTAGTAGAGGTTGTCGATTCCCTCACGGATGGCGATCACAGACGACGCCGACAGGATCGCCCCGAGACCGACGATCAGCAGCAACCCCACAGGGATCAGGAGAAACACGATCGTCCTGGTGGTCCGGCGCGAAGTCGTCGCCGCACTCCTGGAGTGGGCCCTGGTCGCCGGGATGACGGTGGCCGTGCGGGTTGCCATCAGGACTCCTTCCTTTCCCTGATGAGGGAGGCGAAATGGTCACCGCGTTCGCCGTACGATGCGTACATGTCGAACGAAGCGCATCCGGGTGCGAGGAGCACGGTGTCGCCGGGATGGGAGAGGCGATCGGCGATCGCCACGGCTTCAGCCATATCCGCAGCCGGACTGGCCTCCCTGGCTGCTGCCAGGATGGCGGGACCCTCCTCCCCCAGCGTGATCACATGGGTCACGGAAGGTTCGAGCACGATTGGAGTCACATCCAGGCCCTTGTTTCGGCCACCTGCGATGAGAATCACCGACGGGTAGGCGCGAACCGCTGCCAGTGCTGCGTGGGGGTTGGTGGCCTTTGAGTCGTCTACCCAGGCGACCCCGTCCCACGTGCCGACGACCTCACGGCGATGCCGGCCGGGCGTGAAGCTGCACGCCACCTCGGATACCGACTCCACGGTCGCCCCCATCTCCAGAGCGATCAGGCCGGCCGCCGTGAGATCGGCGAGAAACGCAGGATCAACTGTGGATAGCCCCGCGAGTTCCACGGCGATGTCACCGATCCACAGATTGCCGCCTTCCGGACCTCCCCCGGCCTCCCGATGGCTTCCGCTCACCGGTACCAGGCGCGACTCTGCGCCCCGTACTGCGGTGACTGCACCGGCGTCGTCGGCGTCGAAGACGAGCAGGTCATCGGGGCCCTGGTTGTGGTGGATCATCGCCTTGGCCTCCAGATACGCCTCGAACGACCCATGCCAATCGAGGTGATCGGGGGCCACGTTGAGCAGCACCGCAGCCGCAGGGTGGAAGTCCTGGATGAACCGGAGTTGGAAACTGGACGCCTCGATCACCAGCGCCTCCCACGGCCCCCCCACTGCATCACACAGGGGGTCCCCGATGTTGCCCACCGCTGCAGCCCTGCCGCCGGCGGCGCCGATCATGTCGGCTGCTGCTGTGGTGATCGTGGTCTTGCCGTTGGTGGCCGTCACGGCCGCATAGGGCACACTCAATCGGGAGGCGGCCAGTTCGAGTTCGCTGATGACGGGGAGGCCGGCGGCCAGTGCTTCCTGGATGGGGGCGGCGTGCTCGGGGATGCCGGGGCTGGGCACCACCAGATCGATCCCTTCCAACAACCGAGACTCCCAAGGCCCTCCCACGGCGGTCCGTCCCGCTTCGAGACCTGCCAGCGCACCGGGATCGGTGTCGTGGAGCGCCACCTCGTGGCCTTCCCCCTCGAGGAGCCGGAGGGCGGCCCTGCCGCTGACGGCCGCGCCGAGCACCAGCACCCTCATCCGACACCCCCCGAGGTGATGAAGTCCCCGTAGAAGAGTCCGAGCCCGAATGCCACAGAAAGGCCGGCGATGATCCAGAACCGCACCACGATGGTGCCCTCCGGCCACCCCTTCAGCTCGAAGTGGTGGTGGAGCGGGGCCATCAGGAAGATCCGCTTGCCCCACCCCCGGAACGAGATGATCTGCAGGATCACCGAGACCGTCTCGATCACGTAGAGGCCACCGAGTACGACCAGCAGCAAGTGGGTGTGCGACAGCAGAGCCAGGGCCGCCATAGCCCCGCCGAGGGCCTGCGACCCGGTGTCCCCCATCATGATCTTGGCCGGGGCGGTGTTCCACCACAGGAACCCGGCGGCGGCCGCCATCATCGCGGCGGCCAGCATCGCCAATTCCAGGGTGCCGACGATCCCGTAGAACTCGAGGTGGCGGTACTGCCAGAAAGCGATGATGACAAAGGCCCCGAACACCAGGCTGCTCGATCCTGCGGCGAGGCCGTCGAGGCCGTCTGTGAAGTTGACGGCATTGGCGGCTCCCACCAGCATCCACAGCACCCAGATCACATAGAACCAGCGGAGATCAAAGCCGAGATCCTTGGTGAACGAGATCTCGGTACTGACGCCGTAGTTGACGGCGCCCCAGGCGAACACACCTGCAATGGCCAACTGGCCTGCGAACTTCCACCGTTTCTTCAGCCCCAGATTGCGTTCCCGGGAGACCTTGGAGATGTCATCGAGAAAGCCGATCGCCCCCATGCCGACGAAGGCCACCAGGATCAACAGGCCGGGGATCTGGAACTCCCGCCACGACAGGCCGAACCCATCCTCAGGCGACCACAATCGCAGGTGAGCGACCAGATAGGCCACCAGCACGGCAATGATCATCACCACCCCACCCATGGTGGGGGTGCCGTGCTTGTGATCGTGGTCCACTTCTTCCTGGATGAACTGGCCGATCGACCTCCTGCGGAAGAAGCGGATCGCCACCGGGGTGAGCACAAGTGTCATCGTGAACGCCACCGCCGCCGAGGTCAGCATCGCAATCATGCCGGTGCCCCCTTCAGCCGCTCGGCCAGCGCTTCGAACCCTTCGGCGCGGGATGCCTTCACCAGGACGATGTCCCCATCAGAGAGATACCCGCGCAGCACCATCTCGGCGTCATCGATATCGGCGACCCGCCTGGCCACCGGCCCGGCGCCTTCGGCGATGCCGGCGGCGTCCCCGACGACGAGAACCACGGCAAACCCGAGGTCCCTGGCCCGCCGGCCGATCTCCCGATGCAGAGCGACCTCTGCCGATCCCAGTTCGTGCATGCGCCCCAGCACCGCCACATGGCGCCCCGGCATGGCGGCGACGGTCTCCAGAGCAGCCACCGCAGAATCCGGGTTGGAGTTGTAGGCGTCGTTGACGATCGTGACGGGTCCGGAGTGGATCTCCATCCGCCACGCCGATCCGGTGGCCACAGCACCCCGCACGGCAGCCTGCTCGAAATCCGTGCCCATGGCGACGGCCGCCGCCACGGCGGCCGCCAGGTTGTTCGGTTGATGACGCCCTGCCATCGCCAGGCGGACGGGCACCGAGTGCCCATCGAAGGCGAGAGAGCAGGAAGACCGGCCATCCGGCCCCAACTGCACGCCGGACACTGCGACATCTGCATCGGGGTGCTCCCCGAACGTCAGCATGGCTCCATGGCGGCGCCCCGTGAGACGATCGTCATCGGCCGGAACCACCGCCGTCCCGCCCGGGCCGAGCGCCTCGACCAGTTCCCACTTGGCGGCCAGCACAGTCGCCTCGTCGCCGAACGTCTCCAGGTGTGCCCGGCCCACATTGGTGATGACGGCGACGTCCGGGCGCACAGCGGGAGCCAACAGGGTGATGTCGCCCACGCCCCTGCTGCCGATCTCGGCCACGATCGCCGATGCGGACGGTGGCGTCCCCAGAATGGTCAGCGGCACGCCGATCTCGTTGTTGAACGAACGCGGCGACTTGTAGGCATCCGGCCCCAGCGCCGCTGCCAGCAGATCCTTGGTGGTCGTCTTGCCGTTGCTGCCGGTCACCGCAGCCACCGGCATGGTCAACTCGCCACGGCGGTGGACCGCCAGCGCCAGCAGAGCCGCCAGCGTGTCGTCTACTTCGACGCCGCTGGCCCCTTCGGGCAGAGTGCCCCTGCGGACCAGCACCGCGGCCCCTGCAGCAACGGCGTCTGCGATGAAATCGTGGCCGTCGTGACGATCGCCACGCAACGCCACGAAGAGCGAGTCGGGCGAGGCCTCCCGCGAGTCGGTCACCACCGAAGTCACCCCGGCGGTTCCCACGACCGCGCCCCCGGTGGCGGCTCCCACGATGCCGAGGTCCCAATTCATCGGAGTGCCGCCTCCTCTCGAGCCACCGTCGCGTCATCGAACGGGACGACCACGTCTCCGAAGTCCTGGCCCTGCTCGTGGCCTTTGCCCAGGATCAACACCACATCGCCGGTATGGGCCTCGTGCACGGCCGCCCGGATTGCAGCCCGGCGGTCTACTTCTGCGACCACCTGGGCCGGGCCCGATGCTGCTCCCGCAACGACTTCCAGCATGACGGCGGTGGGATCTTCCGAACGGGGGTTGTCAGAGGTGATGAAGGCGACATCGGCCGTGGCCGCGGCAGCCCCCATCAGCGGGCGCTTGGCCCGGTCCCTGTCACCGCCTGCACCGACGACCGCCAGCAGCCTGGCCTCGGGAGCCAGGCGGCGAGTGGCTGCTATCACCGCAGCAACCCCCTCGGGCGTGTGGGCGTAATCGACCACGATCGTGAAATCCTCTCCGATGTCCACCATCTCGAACCGGCCCGCGACTCGTTCCACCGCGGCGATACCGTCGGCGATGCTATCCCAACCGATGCCGATCTCGGTCGCACAGGCGACGGCCACCAGAGCGTTGGCGACGTTGAAGTCCCCGGCTATCTCCAGGCGCACCCGGGCCTCCCCGCCGGGGCCCACCGCTCTGAAGGTGGATCCATCCAGGGTCATCACCAGATCCCGGGCGGTCACATCCGCCTCCGGCCCCAGGCCCACGGTGATCACCGGCAGAATCGTGTCCCCTGCCAAACGCCGTCCGGCAGCGTCGTCCACCCAGATCACGGCCCGGTCGGCCCGTTCGGGAACGAAGAGCGATGCCTTGGCGCTGTAGTACTCCTCCATGTCGGCATGGAAGTCCAGATGATCCTGGGAGAGGTTGGTAAAGGCGGCTACCCGGAACCGGGTGGCATCCACACGTCCGAGTGCCATCGCATGAGATGACACCTCGACGGCGGCCACCTCCACACCGGCGGCGACCATCCCGGCCAGCAGTCGTTGGAAGTCGGTTGCTTCCGGGGTGGTGCGCTCCAACGGCACCGGAGACCCCGCGACCCTGGCTCCGACCGTTCCCACGATGCCGGGCATCATCCCGGCGGCGGCCACGATCTGCTCCAGCAAGTGGGTGACGGTGGTCTTGCCGTTGGTACCGGTGACCCCGATGACGGCCAGTTGCTCCGAGGGATTGCCGTGAACTGTGGCCGCCAGGTGCGCCATCACCGCCCTGGTGTCTGCCACGACGATGGCAGCGGCTCCCGCGGGCACCACGGCTGAGTCCTCCACGCACACCGCAGGGCTTCCAGCGTCTACGGCCCTCCCGGCGTAGTCGTGGCCGTCGAAGGTGAAACCCCTCACCGCCACGAAGAGGGCCCCGGGACCGGCTTCCCGGGAGTCGTGGGTCACATCGCCGATCCTGATCCCACCGTCGCCCACAACGACGCCGCCGACGGCGGCGGCAAGTGCGGCAACGGTGATCCGATCAGGGACCATCGGGGGGCACCCCCAGTTGGTGGAGCGCCGCAAGTGTCACCTCGGCGAAAACCGGGGCGGCACCCTTGCCGCCGCTGGCATCTTCCCTCGGCCTATCGAGCACGACGGCCACCACCACCCTGGGTTGGTCGATGGGAGCCATGCCGATGAAGCTGGCCACCACGTCGTCCTCGCTGTAGCGCTCCTCTTCGATCAGGTACTTCTCGGTGGTCCCGGTCTTGCCGCCGACCCGGTATCCATCCACGGCGGCGTAGATACCGGTTCCGCCGGACACCACCTCTTCGAGCATCGCCCGCATGCTGCGAGCAGTCTCGGTGGTGACCACCCTGCGCTGCAGCGGTTCCATGGGGATCCGGGCGCCCTTTCCATCGACGATCTCACGGACCAGGTGAGGCTGTACCCACACTCCATCGTTGGCAACGGTCGCGTAGACCATGGCCATCTGCAACGCGGTAACCGAAACGCCGTATCCGATGGAGGTGGAGGCAACACAGGTCTCCTCGCACCAGTCCTCGGGCAGGCGGAGCAGGCCGGCGGCCTCACCGGGAAAATCGACACCGGACCGCTCACCCAGTCCGAACCCGTGCAGATTCCGGTGCAGTTCCTTGGCCCCCAGCATCTCTCCCAGCGTGATCGTCCCCAGGTTGCTGCTGTGAGCCACGATCCCGGTGACCGTCAGACTGTCGGGATGGTTGGTGAAGTCCCTGAACACGGTCTCACCCCGCTGGATGGTACGGGGGATCTCGAAGACCGTGTCCGGATCGGCGATACCGGCCTCCAGCGCAGCGGAGATCGTGATCAGCTTCTGGGTGGAGCCGGGTTCGAACACGTCGGTGACCGCCCGGTTGCGGAATGTGGCCGGGTCGGCGCCCTCCAGATCATTCGGGTCGAACGTGGGCAGGTTGACCATGGCGAGGATCTCACCGGTGGATGGTTCGATCACGACGATCGACCCGCCTGCGGCCCCGGTGCGCTCGATGGCATCTTCGAGTGCCCTATGGGCGGCAAACTGGATCTCCGTCTTGATCGTCAGGACCAGGTCACTCCCCGGCTCGGCAGGAACCACCTGATACTCCCCCTGGGGAATGGTCCTCCCGTACGGATCCCTCTCTACGAGGAGTTCGCCGGGGATACCGGCGAGCGGCAGGTCGTACTGGAACTCGAGGCCCTCAAGGCCCTGGTTGTCGTCGGCCTGGACGAACCCGAGCACATGCCCCGTCAGTTCGCCCATCGGGTAGACCCGCTTGGGCTCGGTGAGGAAGTAGATGCCGGGCAGCCGGGCGGCTCGCACCACATCGGCGTCCTCACGTTCCATCTGACGGGCGACATAGGCGAAACTGCCGTCGACGGTCAGGGCATCGAGCACGTCGAACATGTTCATTCCGACCAGTGGGGCCAGCAGCCTGGCGACCGTGTTGGGATCCTCTATCTCCCGGGGATTGGCGTACACGGTGACCGAATCCACGGTCACGGCGAGTTCCCTGCCGTCCCGATCGAAGATCGTGCCCCTGTCGGCAGCCAGCACCTCGCGCTGCAAGCGCTGATCGAGGCCCTTCTCGGCGTACAGGTCGGACTCGAGAGCCTGGACCACCACCAGTCGGTAGCCGATGCCGACCCAACCCAGCACCAGCAACACACCAACGGAGATCAGGCGGATGTTCAGCCCGTGGCGGGAGGAGGCTCCCATGTCAGCGCCCCTGGGTGCCGCTGCTCCACCACGTCATGGCTGAGCCCCAAGCACTGCCTTGAGGTCCACCCAGCGTTCTTCCGTCTCGGTGCCTTCGCCGCCCAATCCGGCCACCTCGACGGTTCTCAGCGTTGCGGGGTAGACCATGCCCATCTCGACGGCCGCATCGATGATGCGGTCCGGCGCCTGCAATCTGGCAGCCTCGAGGCGCAGATCCCAGTAACGCGACTCCTCTGCCGTCATCTGGCCCTCCACCTCCTGGAGCACGAAGGCCGTGTGGTCCAGGGCGATCCGCGACCAGATCATCAGAAAGAACGCCGCCGTGATCATGACCGCCAGCAGAAGCCATGTGCGCCAACCCGCCCTGCGATGGCGGCGTGCGGCGATGGCAACCCGGAAGCCGGGAGCGGCCGGGGCCGAGATGCCGGGGGCGGCGGCGGTCACGCCGAAATCCTCTCTACGGCCCGCAGACGGGCCGAGCGACTGCGGGGGTTGGCAGCACCGTCTTCATCCGAGGGGCGCAGCGCCTTGCGGGTCAGCAAGCGCAGATCTGCAGTCCGGCCACAGCCGCAAACCGGGAGATCCGGGGGGCATACGCACCCGCGCGAGCCGGATGCAAAGCGGCGCTTCACTATCCGGTCCTCGAGCGAGTGGTAGGCAATCACAACGATCCGACCTCCAGGTCGCAGCACCCGCAGGGCAATGTCCAGGCCCTCGGTGAGCGCAGTGAGTTCGTCGTTGACGGCGATTCGGAGTGCCTGGAATGTGCGCCGGGCGGGATGACGGGTGCGCCGGAACCGAGCAGGCATCGCATCGGCGACCACCGCGGCAAGGTGCGCTGTGTCCGTGAGCGGACGGGCGGCAACGATGGCTGCCGCGATGCGGCCGGCTTGGCGCTCTTCGCCGTAGCGGCGGAGAATCTCTGCGATTCGGCCGTGCTCCCAGGTATTGACGATCTCATCGGCACGGACGGACGAGTCCGGCCCCATACGCATGTCGAGTGGGCCCCTGTGGTGATAGGAGAAGCCTCGCTCCCCCACGTCGAGCTGATGGGATGAGACTCCAAGGTCGAAGATGGCTCCAGCGATCTCATCGATTCCCTCCTCGTCGAGCACGGTGTCGAGTGTCTTGAAGTCGGCGGCACGAAAGGTGATCTGTCTCCCGAGCGAAGCGGCCTGTGCCGCCGCGTCCGGATCCCGGTCCAGGGCGAGCACCCTGGCCTTGTCGTCGGCGCTCAGCAACGCCCTGGTGTGCCCGCCTCCACCGAAGGTGGCATCGACGATCACCCCGCTGCGAAGGCATGGTTCGAGCAGGTCCACGGTCTCCTGCTGCATGACCGGTTGGTGGTAGTTCGACTGGCTCACTGTCAGCCCCCCGAAGCGCTGGCGCCAGGATGGAAGCGGGCGGAGTTCGGGGCTTTCCATGTGACATCCGGGGGGCTGACACTGGGCCAGGCGATGGGGAATGCACTCAAATCCCCTCCTCGCTCAAGGCCTCTTCGATTTCGGCGAATAGTTCGTCGGCTTCGTCCGACACGGCTTCCCACGCCTCGGTGTCCCAGATCTCGAGGCGTTCGGCGACACCGATGATCACCACGTCCTTGCCGAGGCCGGCAAAGGAGCGCAGTTTGGGCGGCAGTTGGATCCGCCCCTGCTTGTCCAGTTCCTGATCGCTCGCAGCGCTGAAGAAGGACCTGGCGTAGTTGCGATTGCGGGAGTTGGTCCTCGGCAGGTTTCTGACCCGTTCGACTTCGATCTCCCAGCGATCCATCGAGAACACATAGAGGCAACGGTCCTGCCCCCTGGTGATGACGAGGCCGTCGCTGAGGAGATGCCGGAACTTGCTGGGCATCACCAATCGGGCCTTGTCGTCCACGCTGTGCTGGTACTCGCCGAGGAACACGTCCCCCGCACCTCTTCCTGCTCACCTGCCACCGCCCTTGGCGTGGCTCTTTTCCGGGTGGGCGGGTCCTGCCGAACACCGCCCTGGTTCTCCACTGCACCCCACTTTGCTCCCTTTCGCGCCACTTGTCAACCCTTACGCCCCTTCCCTCCCCCACCCCGCCCCCAGAATCGGCAGGCGTGCCCCACCGACCCAGCCCGGGTAACCTGATCCGATGCTCAAAGGACGCCGCATCGTCGTCACCGGGGGATCCTCCGGAATAGGCAGGGAACTGGTCCGCCGATATGCCTCCGAGGGCGCCAGGGTGTGGGCCGTAGCCCGCCGCAAGGAGGCCCTGGAGGAGACGGCAGAAGGCACTCCGCCCGGATCGGTCCGGATCGTCGCCGCCGACCTCACGAGCGAACCCGGGCGCCGGGCGGTGGCCACCTCGATCCAACGGGCCGGTGGGGCCCTCGATGTCGCGGTGCACGCTGCAGGAATGCTTGGGCCGATCGGGCCGGAAGCCGCGCTCGACCGCTACCCCGCCGACGACTGGTACCGGGTGTTCGAGACCAATGTCTCCACCGTACATTTCCTGCACCAGCGACTGGCCCCGTTCCTCAACAGGGGGTCGCGGCCGGCGATCATCGGCGTCTCCAGCAGTGTCGGCAGAACCGGCAGGGCCAACTGGGGCATGTACTCGATCTCGAAGGCCGCCCTCGAGGGATGGATGGAGATCCTCGCCGAGGAATGGGCCGGGCGGGTCTACTCCGTCAACCCCGGTGGAACGGCCACCCCGATGCGCGCCGAGGCGATTCCGGATGAAGACCCTTCCACCATCCCGTCGCCTGCCGACGTCGCCCCCATCTTCCTGCACCTCGCCCACCCCGGCAACGCCGAAGAATCGGGCAGCAGGTTCGAAGCACGGGACTGGATCGGCCGGGATCCCTGGGAGGGACTCCGGCAGGCAAAAGGGCCTCCGGCCTAGAGTGCAACGGGGACAAGGGAGGTCGATGCACGTCGATTAGGACACCTGGTACGTTGGGATCCGCTTTGGGGAAACCGACGCAATCGTGGTCGGCGCCCACGGCAGCGGCATCCTTCAGGGGTTGCTCGGATCGACGGGCACGAGGCTGGCCCTGCGCTCCCCCTGCCCCGTGCTGGTGATGAGAACGGAGTGACAATGGAAGAGCCAAGAACCCATCACGATGAAGAAACGGCTCCGGCCAGGCGGTCACGCCGCTGGATAGGCCCTGCGATCTACCTGACGGTGATCCTGGTCCCGGTGTTGATCCTGATCTTTTCGAACACGGATTCCACCGAGATCAAGTTCGCCGGGTTCGAATGGAAGGCGCCGCTCTGGATCATCCTGGCGATCACCTTCTTCGCAGGGGCGATCGTCACCAGGCTGATGCTCTGGGTGTGGCGGGCCATGCGGCGCCGCATAGCCCCGACGGCCTGATCGCTCAGATCGCCGCAGACAGGTACGGGTGCCAACTCGGGTGAGGCGGCACCCCCAAGCCGACCAGGAGCCATCCGTGTTCTCGGGGCGCCCGGGGGTGGTCGGCGAGCCTCATACCGGCCTCCTCCAGCGTTCGATCCCCCTTGCGGGTGTTGCACGGACGACAGGCAGCCACGACGTTCTCCCAGGTGTGAGATCCACCTCTCGAACGAGGCATCACATGGTCGAGGTTCTCAGCCTGCTTCCCGCAGTACTGGCAAGTGTGGCGATCCCTGACAAACACGGCTCTCCTGCTGAGAGGCACCCGGCGCCGGTATGGGACCTTGACGTACCGCACCAGCCGAATGACCGAGGGCACCGCGATCGTCATACGCTCCGACGACCAGTACCCGCCCTCTTCCTCGACCATCTCGGCCTTGTCCCGCACCAGGAGCACGACAGCGCGCCGCGCCGAGACCACCGAAAGCGGCTCGTAGGTGGCGTTCAACACCAGCGCCTGTTGCACCAAAGCAGGTTACCAGCAGCCCCTACAGGCACCCGAAAGCACCACTCTCGGCATCCGCTTGACACTCTGGGTAACGGAGGCCAGACTTGACCCCAGGAGGTCACACGTGCGCGTCGTCGGGTACACCCGCGAGTCGGCCGGCGCTGAAGACGCCAGACCGGCCTTCGCCCAGCAAGAGGAGATTCGCCGCTGGGTCGCCGAGCACGGCCATCATCTCGTTGCCGTCTGCCAGGACAGCAGGCATGCAGGCCATGCCCTGGGCCGGGACGGCTACCTGGCACTGCTGGGTACGGTCGGCTCCGGCGGAGTGGACGCTGTCGTCGTGCCCGGCATCGAGACCTTCTCCTCCGACCAGATCGTCCAGGAGATCATGCTCTGGGACCTCATGTCCCGCGGCGTCAGGGTCCTCTCGACCCACGACGACGATCTTCGGTTGATAGGGGACGCCGACCCGGGGCCGGCCCGGATGCTGATCCGTGACGTGCTGATCAGAGTCGCCGAGCACGCCGAGACCATGGCCGACCGGCCGATGGAGCGCCCCGCTGGTGGGGCCGACGTCGTCGTCGAGCTCCTGGCGCCGGCGGAGGATGACCCCGATCCGGCGCCGGAAGCAGCCACGGCACGACTCTGATTCTTCTCCCGGGGCCCCCGGGACCCCATCCACGCTTGCGCTCAGTCGGCGCGCAGTGCGGCCCAGGTGGCCCTGGCAACCGCAAATGGCCTGCCGACCCTCACCACTGCGGCTCCGGCCACGATTGACCCGTCTGCCCGCTCGGCCACGACGGTGACGACCTCGGAGTCGTTGGCGTCGGAGAACACCACCGAGATCAGGCCGGGAGGCTCACCGTCCGCCAGCGCGCCGACCGCCGACACGACGGCGTCGAGCAACCCCTCTTCTGTTGGGCCCGAGGCCTGGGTCAGCGTTCGCCCATCGGTGGCGGAGGCTATCACCGTCACACCCTCGGCCGATTCCTCGACGGCCAGCGACGCCAGGCCGGACTCGAGGCCTGCCGACGGCGGTGCCTCGCTGGGTGCTTCGGGTATGGCGGAAGGCGGTGGTTCGAGCGGGGGCGGCGGCACCGACGGTGGCACCGGAAGCGGCTCAGCAGGCAGCTCGGGGACCACGGTTGCCGCAACCTCGGCGGGAGTCTCCAGTTCGGCATCCGATGGTGGTTCCACCCCGTCGCCGGTTATGCGCGACCGCATTCCGTGCGATGCCAGCACACGCTGGACTTCCACTCCGACGATCCGCGCATCGGCATCCGGTTCCAGGCGAACCCGGACCCCGGACGGCGAGTCCTGCGATTCGTCCACCTCGGCCCCCGCGACACCGTCGAGGGACATCAATTCCTCACGGAGATTCTTGGCAGCCAAGGCTGAACTCCCTTCACTCCCTCATGCCCATTGGAGTCGCCGACACGACGACGGCACTCATAGTAGTCAGCTACACCACTCCGTGCATCTGTTTTCTCACGGTCTCCACCAGACACCGCCCGGCACATCCTGGATGCCCAGACCACCTGCAAAATCCCGCCGCGCTGATATCCTGCTGCCGCACATCGCTGCCGAGCCAGGAGGCCCCGTGACGCTACAACCCGTCGGCCAGGAGGACCTCGCCTGGTTCAGGGAGCGGTTCGATGCCATCGCCTCCAACATCGAACGAGTCATCCAGGGCAAACGTGATGTCGTGGACCTGGTGGTGCTGAGCCTGCTGTCCGAGGGCCATGTGCTGATCGAAGACGTGCCGGGTGTCGGCAAGACCCTGCTGGCCAAGTCGCTGGCCAGATCCATCCACTGCAGCTTCCAACGAATCCAGTTCACCCCGGATCTGCTCCCCAGCGACGTCACCGGGGTGTCGGTGTGGGACCGGGAGCGCAACGCATTCGTGTTCAGGGCGGGTCCGGTGTTCGCCAACATCGTGCTCGGTGACGAGATCAACCGCGCCAGTCCCAAGACCCAGGCAGCGCTGCTGGAGGCCATGGAGGAGCGCCAGGTGACCGTAGACGGCACCACACGCCTCCTCGATGCTCCTTTCATCGTGGTCGCCACCCAGAACCCCATCGAGCACGAAGGCACCTATCCCCTGCCGGAGGCCCAACTCGACCGCTTCATGACCAAACTGGTCATGGGATACCCGTCGCGTGCCAAGGAACTCGAGATCCTCGACGCACACGGCATACGGTCCACCTACACCGATCTGCAGCCGGTGGTGACATCCGATGACGTCGCCCGCATGACCGCCATCGCCCGCCAGGTGTATGTGTCCGATCTGATCAAGGAGTACCTGGTGGACACCGTGGAGGCGACCCGGGAGAACCCCGACCTGCTGCTGGGAGCCTCCCCCCGTGCGACCCTGTTCCTGCTGCGGGCATCCCGCACCCGGGCCGCCATAGAGGGACGCCACTATGTGACACCCGACGACGTCAAGACAATGCTGCGTCCGGTGCTCACCCACCGCCTCATCATGCGCCCCGAGGTGCAGATGCGGGGCACCTCCATGGAGGAGATCGTGGACGGCATCGTCAACGGCGTCCCGGTCCCGGGGACCAGGGTCGGCGGCTGATGCCCACCGTCCGCGGCTGGGCGGCGCTCGGCGTCGCGGCCGCACTGGTGGTGCTGTGGGTCGCCTTCGGTGAGATCGAACTGCTGGGCACCGCAGCATTCCTCATCGCTGCGACCCTGCTGGGAGTGGCATCCGTGCGATACGGAACCCCCAAGGTGGACATCGTGCGGCGCATCTACCCGAGCCAGGTCCACGAAGGCGACTCCATGGTCATCGAGATCGACCTGGCGGCCACCCGGCGCGTCGGCAACCTCACCGTGGAAGACAGCGTCCACGGGTTGGGGGTGGCCCGCTTCGCCGCCGCACGGGCGGCCGTGCACCAACCGCTGACCGGTCGCTACGAGGTCCTCTGCCGCAGCCGGGGGGTCTACGCGGTCGGCCCGGCGATCGTGGGCGTAGGCGATCCCTTCGGGTTGGCGGAACGCAACGTCGCCACCGGCCCGCCCGACCGTCTGACCGTGTTCCCGCGCATCGAGGATCTGGCCGGATTCCCTGCCGTGCGGGGCCGTGACGGCTCCACCCAGTCCACCCGGCCCGCCTACGCCCCTCAGGACGGCGAGGACTTCTTCACCCTGCGGGAGTATCAGGTCGGGGACGATCTCCGCAAGGTCCACTGGCCGAGTTCCGCCAAACGCGACCAGTTGATGATCAGGCAACTGGATATCCCCTGGCAGGCCAGGGCGCTGGTATTGCTCGACCAGAGAGCCGACAGGTACCGCACCGGAGAGCATTTCGAGCAGGCGGTGCGCGGGGCGGCATCGGTCGTCAGCCATCTCTATCGCGGTGGATTCAGCCCCGAGCTGTGGGCAGGTGAGCGGGCACCCGGATTGCGGTCGGGCAGCCGATTCATCCAGGCCATGGAACTCCTGGCAAGCCTCCAGCCCGGCAGCCACCTGGACCTGCGCGCTGCGGTGAGCCGACTGCGCCGCACCGGCGTGGGCGGCGGCTCACTGGTGATCGTCACCGGGACACCCGATGAGGAAGTCCTGGCCGCGCACAGGGTGCTCGCTACCGATTTCACCCGGACCGTCGTCATGGCGGTCACCGCACCGTCCGACGACGTGTTGTTGGACTTCCGCAGGGCCGGGACCATCACGGTGGGTGTCGGCCCCGATGCCCCCTGGGGACCTGCCTGGAGAACCGCAATGGAGTTGTCGTGGTCTACCGCCTCAGTTGGGTAGCGGGAGCAGGAGGCATCCTGCTGGCGCTTCTCCGCCTGGAGAGCCTGCTGAGGCCTACCGCCGAGGGAGTGCCCTGGCAGATCGTTCTCCTGGCAGCCGCCATCCTGGGTGCGGCCATCACCTGGGCCGGCACCGCCTACCGCCTGGACGGCCGCCTGGTGGTGATCGTCAACCTGGTGGCGATGGCGATCACGGTGATCAGGATCGCCGTCCCCGCCACCACCTGGCTCATCTTCCCAACCCTCTCGTCTTTCTCCGAACTCCGTCTCGAATTGGAGTTCTCCCACGAGGTGATCCGCTCGGGAGTGGCGCCGGTCATCCCCCTCGCCGGTGTCATCTCGATCCTGGCGCTGCTCTTCTGGGTCCTCGGCGCCCTGCTCTCATGGGGTCTGATGACCGGCCGCCCCTACCTGGCGGTGCTCACGCCACTGGTGGCCTATCTCCAATTCGCCACAATGGACCGGGGGGAAGGCAGTTGGTGGCTCTGGTCGTTCCTGATCTTCCTGGGCGCCGCCCTGCTGGCAGTCGCCCTGGATCGACGGCGTGACGGCACGGGCCAGTTGATCTCACCCGTCACCCGACTGGCGGTTCCCCGATCGATCGCGTCCTCAGCCTTGACGGCCCTGGCCGCATCTCTGATGGTCGCCGTCATTGCCACTCACACGATCGCCGGCCTGATCCCCGACGGCACCGGCGTGCTCGAGTGGCGGGTCCGCACCGGCCTGACGGGCGAGTACTACGGCGGAGTCGCCTACAACCCGTTCGTCGGCATCCATCAAGGCCTGGTATCTGAGACCAACGCCCCCGTGTTCGTAGCCGCCGTCGAGGGGGATGTGGCACCCACTCATGTGTACTGGCGGCTGCTGACGTTGGAGACCTTCAACGGCATCCAGTGGCTCACCGACCATCCGGAGCTCAATGCACCCGAGGACATCGATTCCTACGACGATCCGACACAGGCGTTCCGGGGGCCGACCAGCCGGGTCACCCAGGACGTGACCATCCTCGCCCTCGAGATGGGTTGGCTCCCCGCCGCCTACTCCCCCGTCGAGATGACCGCCGACAACCGGGCGATAGAACGCGGCTTCCGGGTCAAGGACGACGCGTCGCTGCGATTCGATGCCATCAGCTACCGGGGCATGGGCTACACGGTGATATCCGATATCCCGAAACCGGACCTTGGGGTACTCAGCACCGGTGACGACGGCAGACTCTCGGTCGTCTTCGCAAGCGCCGCCGAAGACGACGCCTTCACCACCGATCACCCCGAGATTCCCGAGCCGGTCTCCCTGGAGGAGCCCGCCACATACCTGGATCTCCCCTCGGGCATCGCCCCCGGCGTGGCATCGCTGGCCAAAGAGCAGACCGCGCAACTAACCACCGACTTCGAAAGAGCTCTGGCGCTGGAGGCCTTCTTCCGGGCTCCCGGCCACTACCAATACTCCACAGCGCTCGAACCCGGCCACGGGGCCAAGGACCTCTCGGCATGGTTGGTGGACCCGGACAGCCCCAACTACCGCACCGGATACTGCGAGCAGTTCGCCACGGCGATGGCAGTCATGGCCCGCCAACTCGGCATCCCCAGCAGGGTGGTGCTCGGCTTCACGCCCGGCAATCTGCTGGAGGACGGGCGGGTGGTGGTGCGCGACCGCAACGCTCACGCATGGGTGGAATTGTGGATGCCCACCCAGGGCTGGGTGCGATTCGACCCCACTCCCCGGACCGACGGCATCAACCCGGCCACCATCGGCGATCTCCCGTTCGAGATCGACAGGTATCTGGACATCCCAGAGCCCGTGGCGCTCCCGGCCCCTGCAGCAGAGGCAGCGCCACTGATCCCCTCCGCCGGCCTGAGACCCGAGGACGTCTTCGTGGTATCGGGTGGCTCGACCGACGGGAGCGGCGGATCCGGCCTAGCCGTCCCCGGCTGGGTGATCTGGGCGACTCTCGGGGCGGCAACGCTCTTCGGCCTCGTGCCCGGGCTCAAGTGGCTGCGACGAAGCCACCGCATGCGGCGGCTCGCTTCGGGCGACATCACGGCGGCCTGGGAGGACATCTCCGACCGACTCGACGACCTGCGCGTGCGGCCTCCCGCTACGGAGACCCCCCTCGAACTCGCCACCGCCGTGGACGATGCGATGGTGCCACTGGCCGGCGTGTACGGACGCTTCATGTACGGCGACCCATCCCGGCCCGACGCCGCCGGTGTCGTCACCGCCGCCAGCAGTCTCATGAACACCCGCCGATCCCTCGCCGAGCGATTGCCACTGATCAAAAAACTGGCGGCGCATTATCGACTGAGGTCGATCAGTCCGAGGTGGGTGTTGCGACTGCTGCGGAAGGGTTGAAGGCGGCTCAGCCGCCTGCGGCCTCGGAGGTCACGTCTTCTTCGACCCTGCGGAGCATCTCGAGAAACCTCTCACGGTCCAGTTCGAACCGGGTGACATCTTCCTCGACTTCCCGGGTGATCTCGTTGATCGCCACGAAAAAGGCGAGTTGGCCCTCTCTCAGTGCGTCGAGGAGTTCCCCCTCGTCAAGAGCGACCCGGAAGATGCTCTGGCCGTCGGTGACCAGTTTGACCTCAGACAGGTGAGCGTCCATGCCGGCGCTGCGACGGAGGTAGTCCCATGCCCGGCGAACCCGCTGCACAGACATTCCGTTGTCGAGCAGGCTCTTGACGACACGAAGCGCGACCAGGTCACGGAAGGAATAGAGGCGCCTGCGGCCGGGGCGGCCCCCGGTGCTCTGGATGGAAGGGCGGAGCAAATCCACCCGATCCCAGTATCTGAGTTGGTGCGAGGTGCAACCGGTGAACTGGCAAGCCTGCTGTGCTGTGAATCCGTCCACCGCGTATCTCTCCTCCCACGAGTCGGCAGGGCTCCACTCCCCTGCCTGCCGCCAATCTGCCGATCCATCTCCCCCAGGTCGGCGAAGCCTAGCCGTCGGGGCCGCGCTGCCGCCGAAACCGAGCCACCAGGGCCCCGGGGGCACCGAGTCTCGCGCCGGTGCGCCGCTGCAAGATCGCGATGATCCATGCCACTGCCACCACCATGAAGACGAACCCAACTGCCGCCACAAGAGTGTTGCGGGTGAAGAAGCCGAGCATCACCCCGATCCCGAGGATCAGAGCAAGGCCTGCCCACTTCAGTTGGCGCGCCGAGATCTTGGCGAGTGTGGTGCTGCGAACCGTCTCCGCGAGTTTCGGGTCCTCTTGATAGAACTGGCGCTCGATCTCATCGAGGATTTGCTGTTCTCTGTCGTCGAGTGCCATGGGCCCGTCTCCGCCGCCTTGTTGATAAGGAGTATACCGCTCGGGGCAATCTGCGATCAGGGGGACCTTCTCCCATCATCTGACATATCGACGGTTCCGGCGGAGGGACCTCCGGGCGGCCCGGCCAGCCTGGCCGGGCCCACCGCCTCATCACCAAACCGCCGCCGGACCTCATCCACGGCATCCTCCAGATCGCCCCAGTCGGTTCCCCCGAGGTCGAGGTGGCGAGGCTCTCCGGAAGCGGTGAGCGACTCGCCGCCGACACCCAGCAACCGGACCGGCCTGTCCCCCACCGCTGCCCGATCCAGCAGGCGCAGGGAGATCGAATACAGGTCATGGGATGTGTCGATTGGCATGGGCTCGGTGTGGCTGCGGGTGATCGTCGAGAAATCATCGAAACGCACCTTGAGCGCCACCGTGCGTGTGGCCATCCCCGCCCGTCGCAATCGCAACGCCAACCGGTCCGACATCCGCAGCAGTTCCCGCTCCAACGCCGGCCGCCCCACCAGGTCGTTCTCATAGGTCTGCTCGACAGAGATCGACTTGGCGCCACCCGCCGCCTCCACCGGGCGAGGGTCCTCGGCGCGCGACAACGCTGAGAGGTGGGCGCCCAGGGATGGCCCGAGACGCCGCACCAGAGTCTCGGGCGGCAGGGCAGCCAGATCGCCGATGGTCTTGACCCCGAGTTGCTCCAACCGGGCGTGGGTGGCCTCGCCGACACCCCACAGTGCCCTCACCGGTTTGGGATGGAGATACTGCAACTCGGTCCCGGCCGCGACCACCAGCAGGCCGTCGGGCTTGGCATCTTCGCTGGCGAGTTTGGCCAGGAGTTTCACGGTGGCGATCCCCACCGATGCAGGCAGTCCGGTCTGGTCCCGAATGGCGCTACGTATGGCCCCGGCCACCGCGGTCGGGGATTCGTAGTGCAGTCGCAACCCGCCGATGTCGAGGAACGCCTCGTCCACCGACAGCGGCTCCACCGCCGGGGTGAACGACCGCATCACCTCGAACACCCGGCGGGAGGCGTCCGTGTAGGCACGATGATCGGGCGCCACCACCCGCAACGCCGGGCATTGCCTCCTGGCGTGCGCCATCGGCATCGCCGAATGGATCCCGTGCCGGCGGGCCTCGTATGAAGCCGAGGCGACCACCCCCCGGTTGCCCGCCCCTCCCACCGCAACGGGGACACCCCTCAGTCCCGGTTCGCGGAGGCGCTCCACCTCGACGAAGAACGCATCCATGTCCACGTGGGCGATGCGCTCTGCATATCCGTGCATTCGGCGAGCGTACCGGCCCTACACTCCCGCATCGTGCTGGCCAGGCTCTTTCTCGTTAGACACGGTGAGGTCTCCAACCCCGGCCATGTCGTCTACGCCGACCTCCCCGGCTTCCGGCTGACGCAGACGGGAAGGGGCGAGGCCGCTGCGGTAGCAGCCCATCTCGCGGCCGAAAGGGCTGATGTGGTGGTCACCTCGCCGGTCGAGCGCGCCATCGAGACGGCCATCCCCATCGCCGCTGCCCTCGGTGCGCCTCTGCAGGTCGACGATCGGCTCACCGAATGGCGCCTCTTGCAGCGCTGGGCGGGAGTCGTGTGGGAGGACCTCGGCGAGTTGTTCCCCGGCGAGACGCAGGCTTACCTGGCCCACCCCGATGATCTTCCGTTCAGCCCCGAATCGATCACAGAGGTTGCCGATCGAATCGCCTCGGTCGTCACTGATCTGGGAGCCACCTACCCCGCGGGCGCGGCAGTGCTGGTCTCGCACCAGGACCCGGTCCAGGCGATCCGGCTGCACCTGACCGGCCGTGCCCTCAGCGAACTACCAACCGGGAAGCCGGATCACGGAACGGTGCTGACCCTGGCGGCCGGCGAACCATGGACGGAGACCGATCGCTGGGACCCACCTGCCCCGGAGCGTTAGCCCCGATTGGCCAACCCGGCCAGGAACTCCCGGTCGGTATCGAAGGCCAACTCCGGCAAGTCGTCGAGACGGAACCAGCCGGCCTCCTCGGCGTCGTCACCCGCAACCAGTTCGCCGCCGACGATGGTGCCGGCGAACCACACCCCCACGGTGAGTTTGTACGGATCATGGAAGTTGGAGGCCACGAACACCGCCTCGCCGATCTCGGCGACCAGGCCGGTCTCTTCCCGCAACTCCCGGGCCGCGGCGGCCCGTATCTCCTCGCCGTAATCGACATAACCAGCCGGGATCGACCAGTACCCGGCCCGACTGGCGCCGGGCGCCCGCTTCACCATCAACACTCTGCCCTCGTCGTCCCACACCACGACGGCCGCCCCCACAGCCGGGTTCCGCCAGTGGACGAAGCCGCATTCCGGGCAGGACGGGCGAGACCTGCCGTGCACCTCACGCGTCGTGAGACGGGAACCACAATCGGGACAGAAGGTGAAAGCGCCGGGCCACTCCATAACCCGGCACGGTACCCGGGATCAACGACCGGTGGCCGTTCTCGAGAAACCTCATCCCCCGGCGGTGGAACCGGGGGACGACCCTTGACGGCAAGCGGCCACTCGACCGGCACCGACCACCAGCGTGACGACACGGCAGTATCCGGCCGGACCTTCTATCCACCCCCTCCGGGGAGATCAGGGGTGCTGAGGCGCGGAACCTGAACCCCACTCCGCTTACGTCGCGTAGGCCTCGCCCCGGCTCGATTCCGGCTACTGGCAGCGAAAATCCCATCCACCTCGCCAGGCGAACTGAGTCCTGAAGGTCACTCGGTACCGGAAACTCCGCTCCGCACCCTCCGGCACGCTCTGCTCAACACTCAGCCACCCCTTCACGCCCGGCGCCCCGGTGAGACCCCAGAAGTGGCCCTCCCCCTGGTCCAAGGTGAGATCGCTCTCAA